>NZ_QNUD01000037.1:0-80270 GCF_008042405.1 Bacillus sp. SH7-1 | reverse complement strand
TTATCCGGTATTAGCCCCGGTTTCCCGGAGTTATCCCAGTCTTATGGGCAGGTTACCCACGTGTTACTCACCCGTCCGCCGCTAACTTCATAAGAGCAAGCTCTTAATCCATTCGCTCGACTTGCATGTATTAGGCACGCCGCCAGCGTTCATCCTGAGCCAGGATCAAACTCTCCAATAAAGTTAGTTTGTCTAGCATCTAAAATAAAAATTGACGTTTCACGTTGTTTGTTTCGTTCAGTTTTCAAAGAACTACTTAGTCGCTCATTTGCGACTTCCTTATGTTAACATCTTCGTTTTTCAATGTCAACTAAGTTTTTCATTTCTTTTTTGTCGTTTTCTGCGTTTCCGCATCAGCGACGGTTATTAATATATCATGCAGTACATACAGGGTCAATACTTTTCACAAAAAAATTTCACATCCCGTTAAAACTTTAAAAACACGTTTTAAAAATCCATATAATCTCTCTTCATTCTTTACCCTAATCCACATTTCATATCTTATCACTTTATCACGTTTCCTAACGAATGAAAATTCTAAATTTTATGTTATTATTGTTGTTATAGGAGAGTGGTGAAAATGAGCATTAAGTATTCAAACAAAATTAATAAAATCCGGACCTTTGCATTAAGTTTAGTATTTATCGGCCTCTTCATTGCATACTTAGGAGTCTTTTTCCGTGAAAACATTATTATTATGACAACATTTATGATGGTTGGATTCTTAGCTGTGATCGCTAGTACTGTCGTTTACTTTTGGATTGGTATGTTATCTACTAAAACTGTACAAATTATTTGTCCAAGCTGCGATAAGCCAACAAAAATGCTCGGTCGTGTCGACGCATGTATGCATTGCAACCAACCTTTAACAATGGATCGAAATCTAGAAGGAAAAGAATTTGATGAGAAATATAATAAGAAGAGCTACAAATCATAGGTATATATGGGTACAATGCATCCTTACAAAACTAAACATCAGAAGGTGATTTCTTAACAAAGAAATCACCTTCTGTATTTATCTTTAATTAAATTAGGTTGTGTACCGAACATTTTAAATCCTCCTGAACCTAACGTAATTCCCATATATAATAAAGAAAGAGGTTGACGTATAGCCGTCAGCCTCTTTCTTTATTATATATTACGCCTTATGACACTCTGGACAAACGCCATAAATTTCTAAGCGATGACTATTGATAACGAAGCCTGTCGTTTTCGCAGCTTCCTCTTCAAGCTTTTCCAAGCCCCCATAAGGAAAATCAACAATCTTACCACATTTTTCGCAAATCACATGATAATGTTGACTTGTAACATAATCAAATCTACTTGAAGCGTCTCCATAAGTTAATTCCTTTACAAGTCCAACCTCTTTAAATACACGTAAGTTATTATAGACAGTTGCAACACTCATATTTGGAAACTTACCTTCTAATGCTTTATAAATGTCATCCGCTGTTGGGTGCGTCATTGATTCCACAAGGTACTCTAAAATAGCATGACGCTGTGGAGTAATGCGTACACCCGTATTTTTCAGCATTTCTAGCGCTTCTTTTAATTCTTCTTTGACCACCGTCATGCACCCCGATTCTATACGGATTATTATTTTATAATTCTTATAAAGAGTGTACTCCTTTTCTTATAAATCGTCAATATTTCTACTATAAGTATGTGGTTTATTTTTGTATACAGCCTTATACTTATGTATCTTTCCCCATTTCCTATACATTTACATAGAAAAAAAGTGCGACATAATCGCACTTGGAATACTATCATCTGAGGAGGTATGCCCTACACTTCACTTTATGTAAGACGGTAAAATATGTATAGACACTTGCCTTACTTCTATATATTTTATCTCCACTATAGATTTACTTTATATAAGAAAGAACATCTTCAATATGCCCCTTCACTTTCACTTTACGCCACTCTTTTACAAGCTCACCGTCTTTATTAATAAGGAATGTAGAACGCTCGATTCCCATGTACTCTTTCCCAAAGTTCTTTTTCAATTTCCAAACATCGTATAATTCTGCTACTTTATGATCCTCGTCTACTAAAAGTGTAAATGGAAGTTCATGCTTCTCAATGAATTTCAAATGTCTATTTGCCGGATCCGGACTCACTCCAAGAATAACCGTGTCCTTCTCTTGAAATAGCCCATACGAATCACGGAAATCACACGCTTCAGTTGTACACCCTGGAGTCATATCTTTCGGATAAAAATATAGAACTACATTTTTACCACGAAAATCAGCTAAGCGAACTTGTTCACCGTTACTTCCCTCTAATGTAAATTCTGGAGCCATTTCTCCTACTGTAATCATTGTTATCACTCCTACTCTTTTCTTTTACTATATCAAATGCTGTCTTATTTTTCATTGTCTATTACAGACCTCATCACAAAAGCAAACGGTAGTGTATATCCAATTAGCGCTTCTCCGATTGCAATCCATCGACCGATTCCAATCGGAGATATATCACCATAGCCAACAGACAATAAAGTAACCGCGCTAAAATATAAACAAATTTCAACAAGTTGAAAAGAGTGAGCGTTCAAGCTTTCTCCATCCTCTTTTAAAACGGAAAAACCCATTTCTTCTAATACAACGTAACTTAATCCAAACGCAATCAGTACTGTCGTATAAATCAAAAATAATGTGGCTAAATTATATAACGAAAAAAAACGCGTTGAATCTGAATATGAACTCCATAACAATTGGACACTTTTCAAAATAGCGATTGCTGCAATTAATAGAATAAATCCCCATAACATGTCCTCCACCTCATTTTATATGTATGAGATAGCCATTGGATTTATCCCTTAGAAACAAACAAGCTTCTATAATTAATTCCCAGCACCACGGTACCTTTTTACCCCTTGATTCCAAAGAGTGAGCGCAATCGTAAAACAGATAACACCAACGAATGGTGTTGCAAATGCATAGTTATTCCACTCCGTTTTTCTTAAAAAGTATGCTGCCGGATAAACTCCGACAAATGCAAACGGTAAAACAAACGTTAAAATGAAGCGAATCACACGATTATAAATATTAACAGGATAGCGACCATAGTTACCTATGTTATACATGAGAGGCATAATTGAACTTTTCGCATCCGACCAAAAACCCAGGCTCGCAAGCGTAACAAATATCCCGCCGTATACAAGGGCGCCCCCTCCTACCATCAGTAAGAATAAAAAGAAATCGTACCAATAAAAAGATAGTTGTAACTCCACAGCTGCATATCCCATTACAATCATTCCTGTAATGGCCCCAATTAAAGACTCAAGTTCCATTCTTTCTAATATAATTTGAAACAAGCTATGAATCGGTCTCGTTAATATACGATCCATTTCTCCTTTAATAATGTAACGATCATTAAAGTCCCATATGTTAAAAAAGGCTGAGAAAATGGCAAACGGCACTAAAAAGAAACCATAAATAAAGATTACTTCTTCTCTATTCCAGCCTTTTAATGCTTGTGTATGCCCAAACACAACAAGAATAAAGATTAAATTAACAGCCTGTAGTGATAAATCAGAAAGTAATCCAACGATAAAATCGCCCCGATACTCCAATTTTGTTTTTATATATTGGCTTGCATATTGCAAAAATAGTTTTATATATATCATCTCATCATCCCCCTTGTACAATTAGACGTTTTCTCGCCGTTCTCCACATGAGTACAATTGGAATAATAAGTACAATTGCCCAAATTACTTGGAATAATAATGCCTCATACAATTTACTTCCTTGTATACCTTCTGAAAAAATCATACTCGGAATATAACTAATAGCCTGAAACGGTAAAAACATCATTGCCTTTTGGGCCCATAACGGATAAAAACTAATTGGTAATAATAGACCTGAAAATAAATCAATAACAACACGTTTTGCATACATAATTCCACTATTATTAAATAGGAAGAATGTGAGCATTCCCGTCATTAAATTAATTTGTGTATTAATAATAAAACTAAATATTAAAGATAAGAAGAAATATAGCCATGTTTGAAAATTCGTTGTAATTTGCAATGAAAATAATAAGGTAACGATAACCATACCCGGAATTGAAAAGAATGCAAAACGAAATATTCCTTCACCAAGACCTTGCATCACTTTCATTCCTAAATAGTTATATGGACGAATTAGTTCTACGGCTACACGTCCTTCTTGAATCTCCATCGCAATTTCCCTATCTATATTATTAAAATAAAAGGCACGTGCCATCCACGCAATTGCGATATACGTAGTCATTTGCGAAATAGATAAACTTTCAATGTTCTCTTTTCCGCTATAAATTGCCTGCCATAAAAAATAATACGCACCGATATTAATTGTATAAATTAAAATCCCGCTATAATAGTTTGTGCGATACGCAAGCATCATTAAAAAGCGAATTCGAATCATTTCAATGTACTTACCCATGTTTAATACCTTCTTCATAAATGTTACGAATAATTTCCTCTGTAGACACTTCATTAATTTTTAAATCTTTAATTTGAAAAGCTTGTACTACTTTAGAAATAAGCATTGAAATAATAACTTCTTCATTCGGGATTTTTGCAACCCACGTGTTTTCCTCTTTCGCTTTCGACCAAACGACATGACTATCCGGCATAACCATTGATAAAGCCTGATAGGAAACTGGTGCAATAAACTGAAAATGTATTTCCTTCTCTGCTCCCCACTGCGTACGAAGATTATTTAAAGAACCGTCATACATAATATTTCCTTCATCTAGCATGATAACGCGCTCACATAATGCTTCAATATCAGTAATATCATGGGTTGTTAATAAAATTGTTGTTTTATAACGTTCATTCATTTCTTTTAAAAATTCACGTATTTTCAATTTCACAAGTACATCTAGCCCAATTGTTGGTTCATCTAAAAATAATAACGGTGGGTTATGAATTAATGCTGCGGCTAATTCACAACGCATTCTTTGACCTAGAGATAACTTTCGAACTGGCTTGTCTAATAAAGGACCAATATCTAATGTTTCGATTACGTGCTCCATATGTTCTTTATACTGAGCGTCTGATACACCGTACACTTTTTTTAATAAACGAAACGATTCTTGTACAGCAATATCCCACCAAAGTTGCGAGCGTTGACCGAAAACAACACCAATTGTTCTTGCAAATTCCTCTCTCTGCTTATGTGGGTTCATTCCATTTACTAAAATCTCTCCTGATGTCGGAGTCAAAATCCCCGTAAGCATTTTAATTGTTGTTGATTTACCAGCACCATTCTCACCGATATAACCAACCATCTCACCTTGTTTTACAGTAAAAGATACATCATTTACTGCTGGTACTATTTTATAATTACGATTTAATAAATCGCGAAATGCACCCTTTAAACCCGGACGACTTGAATAGGCTGTAAATTCTTTACGTAAACCTTGTACCTCAATTACCGATTTCATAATCGGACCCCCTTCCTAAATGTCACAACGAATAGTTTACCCAACTGCCTTCTCTATCACAAACAATACGTCTTTTCGAAAAACATGTTAGAATAATACATAGATTTTTGTAAGGAGATGAATTGTAGTGAAATTCACAAAGTCAGAAGCATTACATAAAGAAGCTTTAGAACATATCGTTGGCGGTGTTAATAGTCCTTCTCGTTCTTTTAAAGCGGTTGGCGGCGGCGCTCCTGTTGCTATGGAACGTGGAAAAGGTGCTTATTTCTGGGATGTAGACGGAAATAAATACATCGATTATTTAGCAGCATACGGCCCTATTATTACTGGACATGCTCACCCGCACATCACAAAAGCAATTACAACAGCTGCTGAAAATGGGGTACTTTACGGAACACCAACAGCACTAGAAGTAAAATTTGCAAAAATGTTAAAAGAAGCAATGCCTGCTTTAGATAAAGTACGCTTTGTAAACTCTGGTACTGAAGCAGTAATGACGACAATTCGTGTCGCTCGTGCTTACACAGGCCGCACAAAAATTATGAAATTTGCTGGTTGTTACCACGGTCATTCTGATTTAGTACTTGTAGCAGCTGGATCTGGTCCTTCTACACTAGGAACTCCTGACTCAGCCGGTGTACCACAAAGTATCGCTCAAGAAGTTATTACCGTTCCATTTAATAATGTAGAAACTTTAAAAGAGGCATTAGATAAATGGGGACATGAAGTAGCAGCTATTCTTGTAGAACCGATTGTTGGAAACTTCGGTATTGTAGAGCCAAAACCTGGATTCCTTGAGAAGGTGAATGAACTTGTTCACGAAGCTGGTGCACTAGTAATTTATGATGAAGTTATTACTGCTTTCCGCTTCATGTACGGTGGTGCTCAAGATTTACTTGGCGTAACACCAGACTTAACAGCGCTTGGTAAAGTTATTGGCGGCGGACTTCCAATCGGTGCTTACGGTGGTAAGAAAGAAATTATGGAACAAGTTGCTCCGCTTGGACCTGCATATCAAGCTGGTACAATGGCAGGAAATCCTGCTTCTATGGCATCTGGTATTGCTTGTCTAGAAGTTCTTCAACAAGAAGGACTTTATGAGAAATTAGATGAACTTGGTGCCATGCTTGAAAAAGGAATTTTAGAGCAAGCTGCAAAACATAATATCGATATTACATTAAATCGTCTAAAAGGTGCTTTAACTGTATACTTCACAACAAATACAATTGAAGATTACGATGCAGCACAAGATACAGATGGTGAAATGTTCGGTAAATTCTTCAAGCTAATGCTTCAAGAAGGCGTTAACTTAGCACCTTCTAAATACGAGGCATGGTTCTTAACAACAGAACATACAAAAGAAGATATTGAATATACAATCGAAGCTGTAGGCCGAGCATTCGCTGCTTTAGCGGATAATAAATAATCCCGTCATTAAAAGGAAAAAAGAAAGCACATCTTTCTTTTTTCCTTTTTTCTATTTCATAAATCCTTTATTAATAGTATAATTATTCATAATTATCTGTTTTATTTTTCTTTTATATCCTTACTATCCTTGTATATAAGGCCGCTCACGCCTTTAATAGTAAGATTATTCAAACTTTAATAAGAGGGGGGATTGACGGATGCTCAATAAAACAAATACATGGACACCGTCTTTATTTCGAGATTATAAAAATGCAGAACATGATGCGTGTGGAATCGTTTCCGTTATGGAGAAACGAAAAATTCCTACAAAAGAAAACATTGATCTTTGTATACAATCACTAATCAAAATGAATCATCGAGCTGGTTTCATTAATGGTGAAGGAGATGGCATTGGCATTCACATTGATGTCCCAAAAGCACTTTGGAATGAAAAGTTGAAAAATAACGGATACAATCCAACGATTGTGGATCATCCCCACTTTATCGTTGGACATTTTTTTCTAAACAAAAAAGAGAATATCGTTAATCTAAAAAATCATATTCGCACACAACTAAACAACGAAAACCTTGCAATCCTTTTCGAAAGTGACGATGTAATAAATTCCGATGCACTCGGTCCACTCGGTAAACAAGAAGAACCTTTATTTTGGCAAGTTGCTCTTATCGCAGAAAATGAAGTTAAAAATATTGAGCAAACATTATTTTCAGTAACGATAAAAATAGAGGAAAACGAAGCGATTCATGTTGCTTCCTTAAGTCGTGACCATGTTGTATATAAAGTTCTAGGCGCTGGTGATACACTTGTTGCCTATTACAATGATTTACAACATCCACTTATCGCTTCAACTATGACACTAGGACATAACCGCTATTCTACTAATACATTATCTAATTTTTTTCGTGTACAACCATTTAGCGTTCTCGGACATAATGGTGAAATTAACACAATTGCAAAATTACGCGATCAAGCTGACATGATTCATGTTCCACTTACTGCTGGGGGCAGTGACTCCCAAGATTTAAACCGCACCTTAGAAACTCTACTTGTTCAATACGACTACAGTTTATTTGAAGCAATGGATATACTATTCCCGCCAATTATTAATGAAATTAAACTTTATGAACCGCATTTACAAGATTTATATACGTATATGCGTGAAGCATGGGGCCATTTCGCGCAAGGTCCAGCTGGCATTATTTCACGTTATAAAGATGAAGCTGTTTTCAGCGTTGATTCCCTTGGACTACGACCAGTATGGAAAGTAGAGACAGCGAGTTCTTATATTTTCTCTTCTGAACCTGGAGTTGTATTACCAACTGAATATGTAACAGAACCAAAACCACTCGCTCCTGGAGAAAAGGTCGGATTAAAATGGAATGAACAAGATGAGCTTGTACTCTACGAATACGATGACTACCAAACTCAAGTATATAACCGTTTTAAAAAGCGAGTGGATGTTACCGATTATCATTTGAATTTATCTATCCCTGAAACGAAAGAGATCCAAGGTTTATGTGATGCTACGCAAGTTGAAACGAAGCAATACGTTGCTTTTGGATGGGACCGAGAACATATTCAGCTTCTTGAACAGATGGCAACAAAAGGCGTTGAGCCAATTCGCTCACTTGGGCATGACTCACCACTTGCCGCACTCGATACTGATAGAAGAAATATCGCTGACTTCATTAAGGAAAGTGTAGCTGTTGTTACAAATCCAGCAATCGATCGTGATCGAGAGATCGAACACTTCTCCACACGAACGATACTTGGAGAGCGCCCAAGTTTATTAAGCGATACTAAACAGCCATTTGTAGTTGAAATGCTTTCCCCAATTATTTTAGAAGGAAGTGTAGCACAATCTATTGCAGAGGAGTTACACACAATTACGTACGAACAACTTATACAGCTATTCAATACTCATAGCTCTATCGCTACAATCTCTGCTACATTCAGTCCTACAGAAACTTTACAATGCGCCTTAAATCGAATTGGTTCTGAAGCGATAACAGCCGTGAACGATGGAGCTTCCTTACTATTAATAGACGATGCCCACGCTCATCTAAATGAACAGTTATGGATTGATCCGCATTTAGTTACCGCTAAAGTACATCAAGTATTAAGCGAAAATAAATTACGCCGAAACTGCTCTCTCGTTATACGTTCCGGTGCCCTTCGCTCCTTACACGATATCGTCACACTGTATGGATTAGGAGCAGATAGTATTAATCCATATTTATTATTTGCAACCGTCAATGATGGGACAAAAACGCCAATTACGAATTTATATAATGCACTTAATAAAGGACTGGAAAAAGTCATTTCAACAATTGGAATTCATGAATTACGTGGTTACGGTCGCCTCTATTCTTCTATCGGATTACATGAGGAAATCGCAAATATATTACAAATTACGAATTTCTTCGGTTCAAATGATGTAGCTTTCTCGCTTGAGTCACTTGCTGAAGATGCACAAATGCGAGCAGATGATTATACCAATCCGAAAGTTAGAATGCGAAAATCTTTTCATATATTCCCGCGAATTTGGAAAGCAATCGGCGATGTCGCAAAAGGAAACTCTTATGATGATTACCGTGACAAGTTAAGTGAATTAGAAGAAAATAACCCAATCGCAATTAGACATCTTGTTCAAACGAAACAAACAAAGCATGTCATTCCAACTGAAGAAGTGTCCATCGGCATTCAAAAGCATGATTTACCATTTATTATTAGTTCCATGTCATTTGGTTCTCAAAATGAAATTGCCTTTCGTGCATATGCAGAAGCGGCCGACCAGCTAAATATGATTAGCTTGAACGGTGAAGGCGGCGAAATTAAAGATATGATTGGAAAATATCCACATACACGTGGACAACAAATTGCATCTGGGCGATTTGGCGTAAACGCCGAACTACTAAATTCATCAAACTTAATTGAAATAAAAATTGGGCAAGGCGCAAAGCCTGGTGAAGGTGGACATTTACCAGGTTCAAAAGTAACAGCCAAAATCGCTGAAGCACGTAATGCGACAATTGGCTCTGATTTAATTTCACCTTCTAACAACCATGATATTTATTCCATTGAAGATTTAGCTCAAATGATTACAGAAATTAAAACGGCTAATCAACTTGCAAAGGTAGCTGTAAAAGTCCCTGTTGTTCCTAACATTGGAACAATTGCTGTCGGTATTGCAAAAGCTGGTGCTGATTTTATTAACATTAGCGGATTTGATGGTGGTACAGGTGCTGCACGTATTCACGCATTGCAACATGTAGGTCTTCCTGTAGAAATTGGTGTGAAAGCCGCTCACAACGCTTTATTAGAAGCAAATATGAGACATAAAGTAGAAATTTGGGCTGATGGCGGTATCCGAAGCGTTAATGATGCCTTGAAAATCATGCTCCTCGGAGCAAACCGCATTGGATTTGGTACATTATCTATGATTGCAATCGGCTGTACAACTTGCCGCGGGTGTCATCTAGATACTTGTCATGTTGGAATTGCAACACAAATTGAATCTGAAGCTCAGGCGAAAGAACACGGATTACGCCGTTTCGTCCCGCGCGAATTAGAAAGCGCCGTTGCTGGATTATTACATTTATTCACTACTTTTGGCGTAGAACTAAAACGATTAACAGGAAATCTTGGTTATACAAATTTACAAGAAATTGTCGGGCGTTCTGATTTATTAGAACAAGTTCGAGGAAAAAATTTATTAGACTTATGTAATTTACTACAAACGATAGAACATCCATCTGTTACAAAAACAGAGCACGTACCAGAAAAACAATTTGAAACAATTCATTCCCCTCATTCAAAAGAATTAGTAGGCGTTGGCGTAGAGCAACGCGTTATGGGTGGTTTAGAATCTTGCTATCGCGTTCGTAGTAAATTATATGAAGACACGAAGCTTGAACCACTTACATTAAAGTATACAAATGGCTCTATTCCTGGCAATGGATTAGGTGCTTACAATAGTGAGAACTTATTTATACACGTAAATGGTGGTGCACAAGATGGTATTGGTAAAACCTCCTTTGGTGGTGGTATTTATATAACGAAAGCAAAAGGAAAAAACGGCCTATATTATAACGGTTCTGTCGGAAAAGGTTTTGGATACGGTGCACAAAAAGGGGCGCTATACGTTCAAGGTAACGCTGATGCTCGCGCTGGCATTCGCCTCTCTGGAGCAGACATGATAATTGGAGGGCGCATGACAAAGCCACTCCGTGAAAAAGAACAAGGGAATATAGGCGCATACTCTAATATTAAAGGTTTCGCTTTTGAATATATGACAAATGGGCGAGCGCTTGTTTTAGGGGATCCTGGCCCATGGATCTGTGCTGGTATGACTGGCGGTGTTGTTTATTTACGTCATGATTCAAGCTTAGGTTTAACAGAACAGGCCTTAAAAAGAAGAATCGCAAAAGGAGCAAATGTTACATTACAACCAATTAGTAAAAATGGTGTGCAAGATGTAACCAATTTATTACTAGATTATATCCGTGTATTAAATGAACATGAGCAATACGAGGAAGTTGCTTTGTTAACACCGTTACTCAATGATATGCAGCAACAGTTTTTTGAAATTATCCCGAAAAAAGAGCAGGCTGATCCATCTATCTCAACAGAGTGATATGCCTAATTTTCATCTTCAAGAAAAAATTGACGAAGTACACTTCTCATAGTAATCTATAGTAACAATTTGAAACCTGCTGAAATTCAGCAGGTTTTTTCACTAAAAATTGATGTTTAAAAAGAATTAGGAAAAAGTATAAATAAATCTTAATTTCTTATTAACGTCACTAAAATATCACTTGCTAACATATTGTAATGAATGTATAGTATCATGTTGTACATCCATTATGACAAGAGAAAGGATCTTATTTAGGGTATGAAACTTGGTGCTCGCATTTTAAAAACGGGTATTGCCATCACATTAGCTTTATTTGCTTGCATTTTGCTTCAATTACCGAGTCCGGTATTTGCGGGAATCTCAGCTATCTTCGCTGTTCAACCGTCTGTATACCGTTCATATTTAACTGCTCTTGAGCAAATTCAAGCAAACGTCATTGGCGCGGTATTCGCTATCGTATTTGCTACTGCTTTTGGACATAATCCTTTTATTATTGGATTAACATGTATATTAGTAATTGCGCTTACGTTACAATTACGATTAGAAAACACAATATCAATTGCTTTAGTAACAGTTATCGCCATTATGGAGTATCAGGGCGAAGATTTCTTTAGTTTTGCCTTACTTCGCTTTGCGACGATTATGATTGGAATTATTGCGGCTTCACTTGTAAATTTAGTGTTTATGCCGCCAAAATACGAAACAAAGCTCTATCATCGTATCGTTGATAATACAGAAGAAATTGTAAAATGGATTCGAATGAATAGCAGGCAAGCTTCTGATTTTACAACACTAAAAACTGATATTGATCGTATGAAAGAAAAAATGATCAAACTCAACCATTACTATTTGCTGTATAAAGAAGAAAGAAGCTATACGAAAAAAGTAAAGTTCGCAAAAATTCGTAAGCTTGTTTTATTCAGACAAATGTTAGCGACGACAAGTCGTGCTTTAAGTACGTTAAAATCATTACATCGTACTGAAAACGAACTGCGCTATATGCCAGAAGAATTTCAGGAATCTATCCAGAACGAACTTGATTCATTAACACATTATCATGAACAAGTTTTATTAAAATTTATTGGTAAAGCAAAAAAACAACAATCCGTTGAAATGCTTGATGAAGTTGAAACAGGTAAACAAGAATTAATTGATATCTTTATGGAATATCAAAACAAGGATGATGAGGAAGCTTATAAAACATGGCTACACCTCTTCCCTCTTATTTCTGCCATTATTAACTATAGTGAAGAAGTAGAGCATTTAGATTTACTTGTGGATAGCTTCTACACATACCATAAACCAGAAGCAGAACTTAAAATCGATGATAAAAAAGAAGACGAATAAAAAACAGCTCCTTTTACGCTAAAGGAGCTGTTTCTGTTATATGTTGAAGTTGATATAAATTGTGATAATATCCTCTTTTTTTCATTAATTCTTCATGAGAACCTGTTTCTTTAATTTCACCATCTTCAATGTAAATAATCGTATCCACATGCGTAATCGTCGCCAATCGATGTGCAATTATGATCGTCGTTCGATCAGCAGCTAACGTCTGAAGTGCCTCTTGAATATATCGTTCATTTTCTAAATCTAAAGCCGAAGTCGCTTCATCTAATATAAGTAACGATGGATTCTTTAAAAACACTCGTGCAATCGCTACACGTTGCCTTTGCCCACCAGATAACTTCACACCACGTTCCCCAACGACAGTATCATAACCATCAGGTAACTCAATAATAAAATCATGAATTTGCGCAGCTTTGGCAGCTGCAATCACTTCTTCCTCTGTAGCTTTCGGATTTCCATATAAAATATTTGCCCCGATTGTATCGCTAAATAACAAATTATCTTGCAGTACAATTCCAATATGACTACGTAAATTTCTCATATCATACTTTCTAACATCTATCCCATCTACATAAACTGCGCCTGAAGAGACATCATAGAAACGCGGGATTAAACTAGCAAGAGATGACTTCCCTCCCCCACTCGCTCCTACAAGTGCTACCTTCTCTCCTGGTAACATAGTTAACGAAAGGTTATGTAATACCTCTTTTTCATCCGAATTGTAACGAAAAGATACATTATCAAATATCACTTCGCCATTTAATTTTTTCGTTTGTACCGCACCTGGTACATTCACAATATCGTATTTTTCATCTAACAGTTCAAACACCCGATCCATCGATGCAAAAGACTGTGTTAATGTCGTTGAGGAATTAACAAGGCGGCGAAGTGGACTATACAAACTATCCATATATCCAACAAAAGCAACCATAGTCCCTAATGTTAACTGCCCCTGAACCACTTCATATGCTGCAAAACCGATTACAAGTAACGGCCCCAAATCTGTTAATGTATTTACTGCTGAAAATGTTCTCGCCGTCCAGCTCGTATGCGTTAACGCTTTCGTCAAAAATTCATTATTTCTTTTTTCAAACTGCTTCCCCTCATACTCTTCTAATGCAAAGCTACGTGTCACTTGCATTCCTTGAATACGTTCATGTAAATACCCTTGCATCGTTGCTAACGCTTGTGAACGCTCTTTCGTCAATTTTCGAAGACGCCCGAAAAAATATTTCACTGCCACTACATAAATAGGTAAAATTAATAGCGCAACAAATGTCAACTTTATATTCATAGAAAACATAACAATAATAGCGATAGCAATTGTTGCCGTATCTAACCAAACATTCATCAAACCAGTAATTACAAAATCCTTCGTTTGTTCTACATCATGAATGACACGTGAAATAATCTCCCCTGTTTTTGTATTCGAATAATAACGTAAACTCAACTTTTGTAAATGACCAAAAATATGTTTTCGCAAATCATATAGTATTGTATTTGCGATACGTTGCGCAAAATATTGACGATAATATTCAATTGGCGGTCTTACTACTGCAAAAATAAAAAAAGCAATCCCAATCGCTGTTACTAGTTGGGACGTTTTATCTTGAAGTGACCCTCCGCCCTGAATGACATCATCAATAATATACTTTAATAACCACGGCATAATAAGCGGAATGCCGAATTTAACTAGACCTATCATAATCGTAATAGCAATAAGCCATCGATATGGTTTAACAAATTGCAAATATCTTTTTATACCTTGCACATAATCCCCCCTCTAATAGGACAAACCTGCCGGGAAATCCCCTGCAGGTTTGTTTTAATTTCTGTACATTAAATATCTCTCATACCACATATCTACGAAATCTGGCGCGAATGGCCCTTTTCTTTGATGAATCCATTGTGTTAATTGTGCTACATTTCGTTTTAAAATAGTATCAATCACAGGTGGATATTGCATAATTTGACTATGCTTTTCATACTCATCTTCATCTAGAAGGGTATATGTCATATCTGGATACACTTTAATATCTAAATCGTAATCAATGTACTTCAATGCTTCAGAATCATATGCAAAAGGTGAGCTTAAATTACAATAATAATATACTCCCTCTTCCCTTAACATTCCAATCACATTAAACCAATAGTTTGCATGAAAATAACAAATTGCTGGTTCACGAGTAATCCATGTTCGGCCATCTGATTCCGTCACTACTGTACGATCATTCGCTCCGATTACAAGACTCTGTGTCCCTTTTAAAATTGTTGTCTCTTCCCACATTCTATGAATGGAGCCATTATGTTTATAACTATGTATTTGTACTTTTTCTCCTTCTTTGGGAAATCCCATATATGCTCCCTTCTTTCAACTGCAAATGCCCTTTGAACTGCATTCACTTTTTTTCTATTATAACTTTTTTGTCGAAATTTTAAAACTAAAGCGACAAGACTCTATTTTTCACACTGAATACCATATCCCTAATCTTCCTAGGAGACGGGGCCTTCGCTGAATTATTTACAAACGAGGAAATGAGAATAAAAAAAGCCCTTCCTTATTTCCATGTAAAGAAGGACCTTTCACCTAAAGGTAACAGTATATCTTAGCCTAAATTTGAAATCATTTTTTCAGTTTCAAAAGATTGAATCACACTATTTGTTTGCTCTTCAAATTTCTCATGTAACAGTTTTAACGCTAATTCTGTTCTATATATTTCTTGGCGGATAAAATGTAATTCCTTTTTATCGCACGTATCCTTTTCGCTCATTTCAATTTGCTGATACTTCTCTAGATGAGCTTGTAACTTTAACAACTCATCCATCGTTTCCAATTGTTCTCTTACCAACTTATCAAAATCGTTCATTACTTACCCCCTTTTGGACTTATTTATCAGTTATTATTCCTTATTACATATTTCTAATCTTTAACTTCCTTCTCCTTTGACTACATTTGTTGACTTATTAGAAGTTATGTCGTTCACTTTATTTTCATTACCATGACCCACGCATAAAGAAAACACTTCTCCCGAATTAGAGAAGTGTTTTTCTTTCATTACTGATTTGAACTAGAAGATTGTGATTGTTTTGCAGCTGATTTTGCATTTTGTTTTTTCACAGCATGCACATCTGTTTCAGTTGCAAATTCTGTACCATAACTAGCGTTTGCACTTTGTGCACCAGAAGCTTGTGCTTTCTTTGCTTCCGATTGTGCGTTTGCTTGTTTTACTGCTTGCACATCTGTTTCAGTTGAAAACTCTGTACCATAGCTAGCATTTGTACTTTGAATGCTAGCACCAGAAGTTGCCTTGTTATAACCTTGTTGTTTTTTACTCATCTTTCTCACCTCCACAATCAATAATGTAACCAATTCAACTAGAAGCTATCCGTAATTTTCTTTTAAAAAAATTCCGCATATATCTCTTGTTACTCATTCAAACTATAGAAAATGGAGGTGGAAATATGTATATAGGACGCGATATGACTGAACTAACGATGGTTTCAAAAAACGAATGGAAAGAAGATGAATTAGCTTATTTTCATCATTCATTACAACAGATTTTGCCCTATTTAAACGCAGAAGGGCAAAGTATTTATAAAGAAATTGTCATAGAAATCGAATCAAGGGGTGGCTTACAAGAAGGTGATGCTAGTTGGACTCATGGGACAAAAATTTCTTACGATTAAAAAAGTGTTCCCAATCTAGGGAACACTTTTTTGTTTATCCCGCTTTAATGGGCAGTAAGACCCCCACTGATTAAAGTTTCACTTTATTGCATCGTAATTTTCTCAACACAATTCTCATAAATCGTACGATGCGATTTCGAGAAAGGTAACTGCTCAAATGCTTCTTTCGATACAAATTTCAATGTATCTGTTTCAACGATTTCACCAGTTACTTTTCCGTAAAATACGAATATATCCCAAGTGCGATGTGTAAACGTATGTTGTACATTCATTGCGTATTCTTCAATAGAAATCGAAAGCTCAAATTTTTCTTTCATATAATCTATAAGCTGTTCCTTCTGATTACGAATCCCTTCGCCAAGTTCAATATTCGGAAACTCCCACATATTAGCTAATAAACCGGTACTTGGACGTTTATTAATGACGTAACGACCATCTTCCGTTTGAAGTACTCCTGCAACAATTGGTACCATCGTAGGAGCTTTCGCTTTACTTTTTACTGGTAATTCCTTTTGAACACCTTCAGCATATCCCCTGCAATGCTCACGTACAGGACAAAGTAAGCATGCTGGATTTTTAGGAATACAAATCATTGCTCCTAATTCCATCAAACCTTGATTAAAATAAGATGGATTTTCAGCCGAAATAATTTCACGCACAATCTCTTCAAACACTTTTCTAGTTTTCGGTTTTGCAATGTCATCCCACACTGATAAAATGCGAGACAATACACGCATAACATTTCCGTCAACTGCCGGCTCTGGTATACCATATGCGATACTTAAAATAGCACCTTTTGTATAGGGGCCGACTCCTTTTAATTTCTCAATCTTCTTTACATCACTTGGCACAATCCCACCATATACTTCTTTTACTTCTTTTACCGCCGCATGTAAATTTCGCGCTCTAGAATAATACCCTAAACCTTCCCATGCTTTTAACACTTCTTCATCATCAGCATTTGCCAAAGCTTCTAGAGTAGGAAACTTCCCCATAAAATTCGCGTAATATGGTTTTACAGCTTCTACCCTTGTTTGCTGCAACATAATTTCTGAAACCCAAACACGATATGGATCTTTATTTTTACGCCACGGTAAGTCGCGTTGCTCTTTTTCAAACCAACCAATTAAATCATTTTGAAACTGCTCTATGTTAAAGTTATTTAATATTTCAAGTGTCAAACTTGATCCCCCTCATTTTTTTGCATATAAGTACTATTATAAAGATTTTAGGAAAAAATTTAAGTAAGATGACATAGGAAATAGAAGGCAAAGGACTTGAGGTATCGAATAAAAAGAGTTACATTAATAAAAAACGGAGGTGGATTTCTATGGACACAGCCACTCACCTTGTTATGGGCGTTACTCTAGGCAGTTTGGCAACGTTAGATCCAGCCATAGCACAAAGTGATATTGGGCCACAAGCGGTTATGCTTGCTACAATTGCTGGTTCCAATATTCCTGACATCGATACAGTTTTAAAATTGCGTAATAACGCTAAATATATAAGAAATCATCGTGGGATTACTCATTCCATTCCTGCAGTGATTCTTTGGTCATTCCTTATAAGTGGCATCTCTTTCGCCTTCTTTTCAGACGCTCCATATTTGCATCTACTACTTTGGTCATTTATTGCAGTCTTTCTTCATGTCTTTGTAGATATTTTCAATGCCTACGGTACACAGGCATTACGGCCCTTCACAAAAAAATGGGTAGCGCTCGGCATCATTAATACATTTGATACCGTCATTTTCTTTATCCACCTACTCGCGATTGCTTGTATGCTCGTAGGTTCCCATAAAGGATATACTGCCTTAGCAGCGTATATATTGATGGTTGTTTACTATATCGGACGGATTATGATGCATAGAAACATACGTAGCGTCGTATATAAACGTTTCAATAACGTTGAGAAGGTAATCATTTCTCCTTCTTATCGATTTTATCATTATCATTTAGCAATCGTTACGACTGATTATTACTACGTTGCTAGATGGCATCGTGGTAACATCATGGTATATGATAAGTTCGACCGGGTACCGTTCCCAGATAATGCTATTATGCGTGCAGCTAAACAAGATGAAAACATCTCAGCATTTCTATCTTTCTCCCCAGTTTATCGCTGGGACATTTTCGATTATGATCATTATTACGAAGTTCGATTCATTGATTTGCGCTATCGCAGCAAAGATTATTATCCATTCGTTGCAATTGTTCAACTCGACCACAATTTAAATATTATTAGTTCCTATACAGGATGGATTTTTAGTGAAGAAAAACTTCGAAAAAAGCTGGAATTACTTCCACATTAAAAAAAGCGACTTAAGTCGCTTTTTTTAATGTTTCAAATGATCTTCTTGATTGATTAAATGGCTATATTTCGGATTATTTGTACGCATTTCATGAAGACGCGCTCCATGATTATTAATCCATGTTCTTACAACTTGTTCAGTCATTTCATCACCTTGGTAACGACCCGATTTCGCATAAGTTGTTTGAAAATCTTCCCACAGTAATTCAACCCACGCACGAGCTTGTGCGTAAGAAAGCTTGTCATTTTTGTCTAATAGTTCTTTCGTTAATGCTTCATAAATATCATTCATGTTTTATTCTCCTTTTACCTATTTATCCCTTCATTTCTAAAGGATAGTTTCTTCTATTTTGCACATTCTATAATTGATACTTCTTAAAGAGGTATCAACTGATGATGAGGAGGGCGTTCGCAATGGGTAAACAAGCCGAATTTTGGTCTGAGTCAAAAAACAACAGCAAAATCGACGGTCAACCGAAAGCGAAATCACGCTTCGCTTCGAAACGACCTAACGGCACAATTAACACGCACCCACAAGAACGTATGCGTGCTGCAAATCAGCAGGAAGAGTAGTAACAAAGTAAATTAACTTCCTACACGAGGTGATAAAGATGAGCTACCGTGATCGCTTAGATAGTCGTTCTGAATTATTTAACCATACGTGGACTCGTCCGAAACATGCAAAAGCGCAAGTTAACGGACAGACGCAACAAACCCAGTCTCTCATTATATTGGCGAATGAATGTAAAAAACGCCAATTTTAGAATCTCCTATCTCCTGTAACGCCTACCAAAGATGAAAACCAGAGAGATATTCGCTCTCTGGTTTTTATTTTTCTTGCAATAAGGAAATCGGTATTCCAATTTCTTCATTATCATTTTGCTTATGTCCCCAAGCAAATACCCCATTGAAATAAGTAATTTCAAATAATATACCAGGTTCTTCTACCAATTCATATATCTCACCAATATGGAATTTGTTTATGTCAGTCATATAAGCGCGAGCCATTGCCATCTTTCTCATTAATACATCGAACTCATTTACGATTCCAAGTTGCTCCGCTTTTATCGCTTGCTCTTTCAAAACCCCAATTTCTTCCCTTAGCTCATGTGGTGTCATTTCACTGTAGCGCTTTGGCATATTCATCTTATTCCCCTCATCCCTCTTCGCGTTTCATCTGCAAAAACATCTCTATCTCATCAATAGAGAACCCTTTGCGATATAACGCTTGTTTCATCTTATTTTCAAATGTCCATCCATCATACTTCTTATATTTCTCATAATATTTATTCCCATGATAGTGTAACGCTTCTTGTTGCTGTTCGTCATCTTTTTCGTCTTTCAATTCTTCCAAACAAATTTGAATCACATCTCTAGAATACCCTTTACGAACAAGCATTTCGTCTAACTTTAGCTTCATTTGTAAAAAGGAATGTTTTTGATAAGATCTTTTCTTCTTTTCTATAAGAAGTAAAGCATTTTCAATTTGCTTTTCCTTCGGATATTCTTGTAAACTATGCGTAATAATTAGATCCTGAACACCTTTATTTAACAACTCTCTTTTAATAACAGTGGGACCTTTTCGATTCACATTACTTTGTGTTCTCGTATATAAAACAGCGTACTCTTTATCATTAATATATCGGTCATGTAATAATTTCGAAACGACTTCAGAGATGATGGCCTGTCCCACTTCTTTTTTTCGTAAAAAATCTTCTATTTCTTGTTTCGTTCTCATTTGATAGGATAAATAGGAGATTGCTTGTAAATATGCTTTTTGTACCTCTTCATTGTACAAAATATTTCCTAACGCTATTTCATCAATTTCTAAGCCCTTTTGTAATCCGTGTTTTATTAAGATTACTTGATTCACACTAAACCCGTACTCTTCACCTTGACCTTTATCAATATAAATATTAAACCGTTCTTTCGATCGTTTTTGCACTTCTATTTTTGTAATGACAGCCATACTCTCACCTCTCTATTATTTTAACATAGTCAAGGAACGTTTTTGCTTTTCAAGAATATATATAATGAGGAGGAAATAATTGTGAGAATCGCAATTTCTGGTGGTACCGGCTTTATCGGTAAATACCTTTCTACTTTTTTTATTCAAAAAGGATATACTGTTTACATTCTCTCGCGAAACAAAACTACTGAAACTTCACATCCTAACCTTCAATACGTACAATGGACACCAGATTTACAAATCTTCCCCATCTCCTCTATTGATGTAGTTATTAATCTAGCTGGAGAGTCTATTAATAGTAGATGGACAAAGAAACGAAAGGAATCCATTTTAAACAGTAGAATCCAAACAACAAAAGGACTCATTAAACAATTACAAAAACTAAATACAAAACCAAACACATTTATTAACGCAAGTGCTATTGGATACTATGGAACGTCTGAAACCGAGTCTTTTACAGAACAGCATGAGATTCCTGGAAATGACTTTTTAGCAAATACAGTATATTCATGGGAACAAGAAGCATCTAAAGCACGTTCTCTCGGAATACGAACAATCTACGCAAGATTCGGAGTCGTATTAGGTCCAGACGGAGGAGCCCTTCCAAAGATGCTACTTCCCTATCAGTTCTATATCGGAGGTACAGTCGGGTCTGGAAACCAATGGTTATCATGGATTCATATAGACGATGTCGTTCGCATGATCGATTTCATCATACACAACGAAGAAATTGATGGACCTCTTAACATTACAGCTCCCCAACCTATAAGAATGAAGGAATTTGGAGAAATCATTGCAACTATCATAAAAAAACCTCATTGGTTACCTGTCCCTTCATTTATGCTTCACACTTTATTGGGTGAAATGAGCATACTTGTACTAGAAGGGCAACATGTATTACCTAGTAAAGCAATTGAGCATGGGTATCAATACAGATTTCCGTCAATAGACCATGCATTACAAAATATACTTTCGCATACAATGTAGTACTTCTAAAACACAGTTTTACAGGGGTCCCTTTCAACACTTTCATTTTCTAGCATCCGGAGCATTATTACACAAATAATCTTTCAGTTACTTTCCCTTAAATTTCATTAACATTATAAAGTAACAGAAATGAGGTACCTATGAAAATATTGCTCAAACAAGCCATTGTCTATCCTATTACATCCCAAAAATTTCAAGGGGATGTACTCGTTATAGGAGAAAAAATTGCTGAGGTCAAGCCTTCCATTCAACCTACTCAAGATATGACAGTTATAGACGCACGTGCTCTTCATCTCTTACCTGGATTTATTGATGTCCATACCCATCTTGGTCTCTATGATGAAGGTACTGGTTGGGCTGGCAATGATGCAAATGAAACATCTGAGGTTTCAACACCACATATCCGTTCTTTGGACGGAATTCACCCTTTTGATATTGCATTTCAAGATGCTATACAAAATGGAATCACAACTGTTCACGTTATGCCAGGAAGTCAAAACATTATTGGTGGTACTACTTGTGTAATAAAAACAGCTGGAACTTGTATTGATCATATGATTATTCAAGAACCTGCTGGCTTAAAGATTGCCTTTGGAGAAAATCCTAAAAAGGTCCATAGTAATGGAACAAAAGAGTCCATTACGCGTATGGGAATTATGGGATTACTTCGGGAATCATTCTATGAAGCACAGCACTACGGGCATGAAGCTGATTTTCGAATGCTTCCTATCTTAAAAGCATTACGCCGTGAAATACCCGTACGTATCCACGCTCACCGAGCAGATGATATTAGTTCTGCTCTACGCTTTGCAACAGAGTTCAATCTTGATTTACGTATTGAACATTGTACAGAAGGACACTTTATTGTTGAAGAACTTTCGAAACACAATTTGAAGGTTTCAGTTGGCCCCACGCTTACACGCCGTTCTAAAATCGAACTAAAAAACAAAACATGGGATACTTACCATATATTATCAAAAAATGGAGTGGAAGTTTCCATCACAACAGATCACCCCTATACACCCATTCAATATTTAAATATTTGTGCTGCTGTCGCAGTAAGGGAAGGATTAGACGAAAAAACGGCACTAGAAGGAATCACTATATTTCCAGCGCGAAATTTACGTTTAGAGGATAGAATTGGAAGCATTGAGGCTGGAAAAGACGCTGATCTCGTGTTGTGGACCCATCATCCTTTCCATTATTTAGCCAAGCCTGTACTAACCATGATTGATGGAAAAATAATTTACAAAAAAAATAAAAAAAACTAGTTTATTTTTTTGACTAGATAAAGTATTATACGATTATAAACTGAATGAAACCATAATCAATTTGTGTCGTGATTATCATTTTCAAATTGATGAATGGGGAAGGCAAATGGTGCGCCACCAGCGTTAGAAACTGGTTCTAGTGGGTTCGATTCCCACCCCGAAATTTTTTAAAGATTGATATAAAAATTTCGAGGGTGGGGTGTTTTTTCGTCATGCTACCCTCGTGTGAGGAGGAGTTAGTATGTTGAAAAAACGCGACTTACACGACAGCCACGTTCTATACGAGTTAATGGTGGATCCAGCTGTCTTCCCTTTTGTGCGTCAAAAGGCTTATTCTTATGAGGAATATTTATTTTTAACGAAACAAACGATTGAAGCTGAAGAGCGTGGGGAATTAATTTCACGCACAATTTTAGATGAATGGGGTAACCCTATCGGAACAATTACTTTATTTGATGTGCAAGAAAAAGCCGGATTCCTTGGAACATGGCTTGGCAAACCTTATCACGGAAAAGGCTACAATAAATTGGCAAAAGATTCATTTTTTAGCGAACTTTTCTACGAGTTAGATATTGAAACGATCTTTATGCGTATTCGCAAAATAAATATTCGTTCTATTAAAGCTGCAGAAAAATTACAATATGTAAATCTAGCAAACGAAACAAGAAAAGCCGTTTATGATGAAATTAACGCGAATGAAGAAGTATATAACTTATATGAGATTCCAAAAGATCAATATACACTTGCTACAATGCGAGATACAACGTTCCAAGATTCTCATCACTTAAAAGAAGCGTAATCTAAATTTTCAGAAATAATAATTAACCATTAACATTTTGATATATACGTATATCACCCCATGTCTTTGGAAACGATAGATAGTGACTTTAGGACACGAGGTGATTTGTAATGGATAAAAAGAAACGTGACAAAGCAAAAAACGCATTATCTAGTACACAAGAAGTTCTCTACCAACGAGAATTTCGTAAAGCAGATCGCGCAGCGGGTTATCGCTCGAAAAGTATTTAAAGTGAGAATGAATAATTAGAAGTTCTCCCCCCTAATTATTCATTCTCATTACATATTTTTTCTACGTGATAGAGTAGGAAAAAGGTTCCTTATAAATAAGGAACCTTTTTTATGTGGATAACGTTATCCACATAATTTATAGAATTGTGAATAAATTCTATAAACCCTTCACAAGTTTATATGCTGTAACGCATAGTAAATGTTAGAATTGTGGATATTTTTCTAAAAATTGTGGACAATGTGGATATAGTTGTTAATATTTCGACTTTACTGTTTAATGAAAGCGTAATCTTCATGTGGATAAGTTACTACTTTATCTTATAAAACAATAAAGAACCCTCTTTAAACATATAAAAGAGGGTTTCATATTAAGTAAATAATTGTGCAAGAGCAGGTGATTTAATAGGTATATGATTCGGTTCTACATGATTTTCTGCCAAAATTGTATCCACAATATGACCAGCTGGCTCTGGACGATAAATGCTTTTCATCGCTTCTTTCATTTGAAGAAGCTTCATATCATCTTGTAATAACGCCTCTGTTTTTGCAAAAACCTCACTATCATCACGAATGACAACTGCAGCTCCTTTTCTTTCAAAGTACATCGCATTTTCATTTTCTTGTCCTGGAACAGGCTTATATAAAATGACAGGTACTTGCAATGCTGCCGCTTCACTTAACGTAATACCGCCTGGCTTTGTAATCATACAAGAAGTAACACGGAATAGTTCATCAATATTTTCAACATAACCAAATACTTTTAATGCATCAGAATTTTTTTCCTGTAACCCTAATAAATCCTGTTTTAACGCTTCATTTTTCCCACAAACGACAACTACTTGTAAATCAGGTACTGACATAAATGATTGGCATAGTTCTTTTACACTTCCTAATACCCCATGAGCACCTGCTACAATTAGTAAAATCTTTTTATTCTTACATAACTGATATTTATTATATATAATGTCTGGATTGATCTTTAGCTCAAAACTACTACGAATCGGAATTCCAGTTTCAACAATTTGCTCCGCAGGCACACCAATATCAATCATAACTTTTTTCACGTGATCAGTTGCTACAAAATAACGATCTACTTCCCGATGAATCCATATTTTGTGCACACAAAAATCCGTTAATACGTTATAAACAGGAATTGAAATACCTGTTTGCTTTTTTAACTCTGGTACAGCTATGATTGGAAAGGTATTAATAACAATATCCGGTTTCTCTGCTTGTAAAAGTAATTTCAAACGTTTTCTTCCAAAATTCGCATACCAAGATGCTATTTTTTTATCATAAATTTTTTCTACGCCATAATAAAACAAGCGGTATAATTCTTTTCCTATTGTATAACTTTTTAAATATAAATATTTTGTAATATCGGTTATAACTGGATGTGATTCTCCGAACAGATCGCATACAATTACATCTTTAATTCCTTTTTGGCGAAATGTTTGTTCTAATGTTTTCGCTACTTGCACATGACCATTACCGTAATGTGCAGTTAATATTAAAACCTTGGGGTTTTTTATCAAACAAATCCACTCCTAGCTTATTGTTTCTCCATATTGCATATACGACAATAGGAAAAACATTTTCCTTAAAAATTACATAAACAGATTCTAATACTTCTCTTTCAGCTATGTACCTGTCGTGGATATGCAAAGCATATAAGATTGACCCCTTAATCCTATCTGTGCTCATATCTTTACATTATACTTTCCTATAAGAGCTTTCGCAATAACTTACAAATGTTCTCTATTCCATGATACTCACTCTTTTACTTCTTAATTCTTTTTACTATTTTGATTTCCCTTTACAATTATGTAAATTTCTCCACTTATTCCTTACAAAAATATGGATATTCTATTTTCAGTATACTCTTTTCTATATATATACTCTAGGTTTTATTGTCAAGAAAGCAAAAAGCCTAATCCAATATTTGGATTAGACTGCTTGTAAAATATGTCTTGCTTGTTCTACATTTTTTTCAGTAGGCGGTTCTACATTCGCGAGTGGATACTTATGCCCAAGTGCCTCCCATTTATATACACCAAGCTTATGGTATGGTAGCACTTCAACTTTCTGAACATTAGACAGGCTTTGAATAAAGCTAGATAATTTTTGTAGATCCTCTTCATTATCAGTAATACCAGGAACTAATACGTGTCGTACCCAAATCGGTTTATTTTTATCCGATAAATAACGAGCAAATTGTAAAATATGTTCATTTGGTTTTCCTGTTAATTTACGATGTTTCTTTGAATCAATATGTTTCAAATCCAATAAAACTAAATCTGTGTAATCCATTAAAATATCTAGCTTATTTTGGAATTCTGGTTCTTCAGAATAACAACCACCCGAAGAATCAATTGTTGTATGAATTCCAACTTCTTTACATTTCTTAAATAACTCAATTAAGAAATCTAGCTGTAATAATGGTTCCCCACCACTAACTGTTATACCGCCTCCGGAAGCTTCAATAAAAGGAAGGTAACATGTCACATCCTGCATTACTTCTTCGACTGTTATTTCTTTTCCTTTACCGATCTCCCACGTATCAGCATTATGACAATATTGACAACGTAATAAACACCCTTGTGTAAATATGACATAACGAATTCCCGGGCCATCAACAGTACCACAAGACTCTACAGAATGAATTCTTCCTTTTACCATTTTACTTCCTCCTTTATTGAAACAGCCTCCCTCTGCTATTTATAAAATGCAGAGGGACACTTTTTTCACTTACATGCTTTCATGCATTGTACGGTTAATTACATCAATTTGTTGTTCACGAGTTAATTTAATAAAGTTTACAGCGTAACCAGATACGCGAATTGTTAATTGTGGATATTTCTCAGGATGTTCCATTGCATCCATTAATGTTTCACGGTTAAATACGTTAATATTTAAGTGATGGCCTTCTTTTACTGCATAACCATCAAGCATTGATACTAAGTTACGTACTTGTACATCATCTTCTTTACCAAGTGCTTTTGGAATAATAGAGAATGTATTAGAAATACCATCTTGTGCATCTTCATATGGTAATTTAGCCACAGATAATAATGAAGCTAATGCACCTTTTGTATCACGTCCATGCATAGGGTTCGCACCTGGTGCAAACGGTTCTCCAGTACGGCGACCATCTGGAGTGTTACCAGTTTTCTTACCGTATACAACGTTAGATGTGATTGTTAAGATTGACATTGTATGAACAGAATTTCTGTATGTTTTATGTTTACGAAGTTTATTCATAAATGTTTTCACAAGATTTACAGCGATTTCATCTACACGGTCATCATTGTTACCGTATTTAGGGAAATCTCCTTCGATTTCAAAGTCAACTGCAATTCCATTTTCATCACGAATTGGTTTTACTTTTGCGTGTTTAATTGCACTTAAAGAGTCTGCTACTACAGATAGACCCGCGATACCTGTTGCCATTGTGCGAAGAACATTTGTATCATGAAGTGCCATTTCAATACGCTCATAGCTATATTTATCGTGCATGTAGTGAATAACATTTAATGTGTTTAAATATAGACCCGCTAACCATTCCATTGTCATATCAAACTTATGCATAACTTCTTCATAATCTAATACTTCAGAAGTAATCGGTGCGTACTCAGGACCAACTTGTGCTTTAGATTTCTCATCTTTACCACCGTTAATCGCATATAATAATGCTTTTGCTAAGTTTGCACGTGCGCCGAAGAACTGCATTTGTTTACCAATTCTCATTGCAGATACACAACAAGCAATTCCGTAGTCATCGCCGTAGTCAGCACGCATAATGTCATCATTTTCATATTGAATTGCTGATGTTTTAATAGACATTTTCGCACAGTAGTTTTTAAAGTTCTGTGGTAATTGTTTAGACCAAAGAACTGTTAAGTTTGGTTCTGGAGCTGGTCCTAAATTATCTAATGTATGCAAGAAACGGAATGAGTTCTTTGTTACTAATGGACGACCATCTAATGCCATACCACCGATAGACTCAGTTACCCAAGTTGGGTCACCAGAGAATAATTCATTATAATCAGGTGTTCTTGCAAATTTCACAAGACGTAATTTCATAATGAAGTGATCCACAATTTCTTGTACGTCTTCTTCTGTTAAAGTACCATTTGCTAAATCTCTTTCAATATAAATATCTAAGAATGTAGAAGTACGTCCAAGACTCATTGCAGCTCCGTTTTGCTCTTTAATTGCTGCAAGGTATGCGAAGTATAACCATTGGAATGCTTCCTGTGCATTTGTTGCTGGCTTAGAAATATCAAAGCCATGAGAAGCAGCCATCTGTTTTAATTCTTGAAGTGCACGCATTTGCTCAGATAACTCTTCGCGTAAACGCATTGTATCCTCGCTCATTACACCGCCAGTTAAATCTAAATCAGCTTTTTTCGCTTCAATTAAATGATCAATACCATATAACGCTACGCGGCGATAGTCACCGATAATACGTCCACGTCCGTATGCATCTGGAAGACCAGTAATAACACCTGACTTACGTGCATTTCTCATTTCTGGTGTGTATGCATCGAATACACCTTGGTTATGAGTTTTTCTCCAATCTCTAAAAATACGACTAAGTTCTTTATCCATTTCGTATCCATAAGATTCACAAGCTTGTTCCGCCATACGAATACCGCCATATGGTTGTAAAGAACGTTTAAATGGTTTTTCAGTTTGGAAACCGACTACTTTTTCAATATCTTTATTTAAATATCCTGGTTCGTGTGATGTAATAGAAGAAACGATTTTTGTATCCATGTCAAGAACGCCACCGTTTTCACGTTCTTTCGTTGTTAAATCCATTACTTGATCCCAAAGTTGTTTCGTTGCTTCAGTTGCTCCCGCTAAGAAAGATTCATCCCCTTCGAAAACGTTTACATTATTTAAAATGAAATCGCGAACATCAATCTCTGCTTTCCATTTTTCACCTTTAAAGTTTTCCCATGCGTTTTTAACATTTTCTAATACTTGAGTCATCCTAATCTCCTCCATTTTTGATTAGTACAGGACTAAGATTTTTTATATAACAGCTTACACACTTAGAATACTACTTTTTAGTGAAAGTGAACGAAATAGTTGTGACATGTTTGTGAAATATTGAGCAAACTACTATATGTATAGTGTTAACTTCATTTAAAAGTCTTTAAAATTAACCCTTTCCTTAATTGTATTTTTTTGGTATTCTTATATACGAGTCCTATTTTGTAATATAAGAACAATACCCATTGTAGAGCTGTAATACTCTTATCTCCTAATCTGTTATAGTTTTTATAACAGAGCAAAAAAGTGTACATATGTTGTACACTTTTTTTGTTACCTATAGAATATCCCTTTTTCTATTTCCATCATGGAATCCACCACGACTGCCTGTTAATACAATTAATTGCTCTAACCCTTCTATATGATCACCAATAATTCGGAGTACAGCTGGCGGATGACCTATTTTTGCAAAATGTTCACTGGGACGAATACGGTTCATCTTATCGACCTCAACACGACTTACACATGCGACTTCAAATCCTGAAAGAATAGCTTTTACTTGGGCTACACACGGTGCCAGTAAAGACCTATACCCAATTTCTTTCAAACATTTCTGGCTAAACGCATTAGGCACAGCAATAAGAGAGCCTACTCCTAAATCTTTTCTATCACAAGCTAAATTTAATGCGTATTTAAATGCAGTTACAAGATGAAGCGGTACTCTTAAATCTAAATAATAATTTAGATCATTTAATGCGACATCCATTCCATCTGCAATAGCTTTTGCAAAAGGATATAGCTCACTCGCTGGAATAACAAAATCACCGTCTATAAATAACACAATTTCTCCTTTTGCAAAATACGTTCCAAGTGAGCGCCCCACATCATTTCCGAGTGCTTCTTTATATACAATTGTCGTTGCTCCTTTGCCTTTTGCAATCGTTGCTGTTTTATCAGACGAACCATTTACAACAACGATGATTTCAAAAGGTTCAATTTTGCGAAGCTCTTCTATAACGTTTCCAATTGTTTTCTCTTCATCTTGTACAGGAATAATGACCGATAATTGCTTTCCCTTATACAAATGAGACGTAGCGCCCCACCCTTGATAAAAATCTTCAAAATCTAAAGTATGATAGACACTTTCTCTTTTCCTATTTCCATCATGATATCTTCCGCGCTCATCGCTATCTACTATCTGCTCTGCTACAGCTTCTATATGATCACCTATCATTCGTTTTTCAGATTGGGAGAGGCTTGTTCCATATGCAGCATGCTCGGTCGGCCGAAATTTATTCGGCGTAATAACGTCAATTGCGCAATGACGACTAATTCTCCATTCGCTTTGTACTAGTCGTAAGTGAGCCACAATAGGATTAACAAAACATTCATATCCAATACTTTGAACAACTTCTTTCGTCAACGCATGAGGTACAGATAATAAAGAATCAATTTTTAACTCTTCACGCTCTAACATTGCATTTAATATTTGGCGCCATACTGTCACGGAGTGCGGTTTTTGTTTCTTGAAAAATAATGCATCCAAATTATTTAAAACAATGTCCGCCTGATCATGTAAAATTGGATTCAGGAATAATTGTAACTTTGAAGTTTGAATGGCAAAATCTCCATCTATAAATAGTAATACATCACCTATCGCGTGTTTTGCGCCAACTGCACGGCCCACATCATTCCCCAGTAGCTCTGTATACTTGATTACTTTACAGCCTAAACGATCAGCAACCTCTTCTGTACCATCATTACAGCCGTTTGCTACTACAATAATCTCTACTGGATTTAATCCTTTTGCCGATTGAATAACATCTGAAATCGTATCCGCTTCATTACATACAGGTATAATAATCGATAGTGACTTAGCCATTGTTTTCTTCACGAAACCATTTAATAGTTTCTTTCAACCCTTGTTCCCACGTTACTTTCGCTTGAAATTGAACAAGTTCTCTTAATTTCGTTACATCTGGTCTTCTATTTGGAATTTCTTCAAAGCCATGTGGGTATACCTCTTCGAAAGGAACTTGAACAATCTTTGAAGAAGATTTCGTTAGCTTTTTAATTACTTCTGCTACTTCTTTTATACTCTTTTCATTCTCAGAACCTATATTAATAATCTCACCATTTACCTTCTCGTCCATTGCTCGAATCGTTGCCTCTACCGCATCACTTACATACGTAAAGCAACGTGTCTGCTTTCCATCTCCATATACGAGAATGTCTTCTCCTTGCAGTGCCGCACTAATAAATCGTGGGATTACCCCTGCATACGGACCATCTTTCGCTCTTGGACCATAAATATTAAAATAACGAACAATCGTTACAGGTAAACCTTCTAAAGCGTATCCTAAACATAATGTTTCTTCTAACGTTTTACAAATTGCATAACTCCAACGTATTTTAGAAGTTGCCCCGTATAATCGATCACCCTCTTCAGAAAAGGGTGGCTTTGCCTTACCATATACTTCCGAAGTAGACGCAAAGACTACTTTTTTCTTTTCTTTTAGCGCTGCTTGTAAAATGTTTCTCGTTCCATCAAAATTCGTTTCAACGAGCTCTATACTCTTTTCCATTGTCGTTTTCACACCTAAAATTGCTGCTAAATGAAACACTACATCATGTTGATTTACTAATTCATAAATAGAATTTTTATCTAAAACACTTATTGGAATAACCGGAATTTCTTTCATTAACTCATCATGATATTTATTTTTTCCTTTATAGAAGTTATCAACGATCGTGACATCATAACCTCTTCTCACCAACTCTTCGGCTAAATGCGATCCAATAAATCCTGCTCCACCTGTAATTAAACATTTCTTACTCATACACTCACCTTCTTTATAATTCCACGTGTATCTATTACTCTCTTCATTCCTCTAAAAAGCTTCCAATCTATATTCGAATGGTCAGTTAAAATTAAAATACAATCTGCTTCTTTAACTGTTTTTTCATCCAAGGAAACAGATTGATACACCTTATCTCCAATTTCGGCAGAAGAAATATATGGATCATGGTATTTTATCTCGTATCCTTCTTTAATTAGTAATTGAATAATTGGTAACGCCGGTGATTCTCTCAAATCATTTACATCTTTCTTATACGCAACCCCTACAATTAAAACTGATGCAGGTGATTGCACCACACCTTTTACTTTCCGGACCATTTTCTCTGGCATTTCCTCATTAATTACATGTGCCGCCTCAATTAATTGACTAATTTCTCCATTCTTTTTTATTCTCCACTGGAAATATAAAGGATCTACCGGAATACAGTGTCCCCCTATCCCTGGTCCTGGCCAATACGGCGTAAATCCAAATGGTTTTGTAGATGCCGCTTCAAGTGCCTCATAAAAGTCAATTCCTAAACTTTCACATAGTGTATTTAACTCATTTACTAACGAAATATTGACTAAGCGCTGAATATTTTCAAATAGCTTACACATTTCTGCTACTTTTGGAGAGCTAACTGGAACAACTACATCGAAGATCGTGCTATATAAATCCTGTACTTTTTGTTTGCACTGCTCAGTTTGTCCACTTATAACCTTTGGAATGTCCTGAACAGAATATTGACTATTAGCTGGATCAATTCTCTCAGGTGAATATCCAATATAATAATCTTCTCCTACCTTTTTTCCTGTTTGAGAAATAATCGGAATAATCACTTCCTCGAGCGTACCTGGATATGTGGAACTTTCGAAAATGAAGGTTTGTCCTTTTTGAAGGTTTTGTTGTATATAATGCGAAGCTGAAATGAGGGCACTTAAGTCTGGTTCTCTTTGTTCATTAATTGGAGTTGGGACAGTGACAATAACGTAATCACTATTTTGAAAATCAGCAATACCTTGATCCGGTGTATTTACTATTAATCTTTTGCTATTCAATAAACTTTGTAACAATTTAGAAGAAACATCCGGGATATAACTTTCTCCTTTTATAATTGATTCTATTTTTCTAGTATCTTTATCTAATCCAACTACTCTATGTCCTCTCTCTGCAAAATGAACTGCCAAAGGAAGACCAACATATCCTAATCCGATAATGGCAACTGTACTACTAACATTCATCTGTATTCTCTTCTTCCTTTCTCAATTGTTGAATGATATTTCTATCCCGCTCTCCATCTGTAAAACTCCCGCGCTCGTCTGTGGATTGCAATAAATATGCAATTGCCTCAAGTTGATCACCGAAAATACGGTCAAATGCTGGAATACGCCCATTTACAAATCCATGTTGTTCTGGGCGTACTCGATTTGTTTTTATAACATCTACAAATTCTACCGCTGTAATAGAGAACCCCTCCAAAATAGCTTTCATTTGAGCTAATGGTGGAATAATCAAAGAATCATATCCGATTTTCTCTATTACCTTTTTATGCATAGCATGTGGTACTGCCGTTAATGAGTTATTCCATAAATCTGGTCGTTTCGCTACTAAATTCACAAAATATTTTCCCATACTAATTGGGTCTGCCGGATGAAACATATCTAATAAACACTGTAAATCATTTAATGCCACATCATTTCCATCTTCAATAGCATGTAAAAATGGAATTAGTTTTTTCCCCGGAATAGCAAAATCACCATCGACAAATAAACAAATATCGGCCGTCGCATGCATAGCTCCTATCGCTCGGGCTACATTATGTCCGAGCGCTTCCTCGAATTCAATAACAATGATATTCTCTAACTTTGCTTGTTTAATTGTCTCAACGTCCGCTCCATTCGCAACAACTATAATTTCATCTACACCTGCTTTTTTCACTTCTTGTATAACAGATCTTATAGTCGTCTTTTCTTCTGATACTGGGATAATCGCACTATATTTCGCTTTTTTCTTTTGTAATAAAACTGGTTTATACTTTCCTACAAACCCTCTATCCCTATTTCCTTCCGAAAAGCCACCACGCTTACCATATATTTCGATTACATATTGCAAAGCACGTAAATGATCTCCCATAATACGACTAGTCGCTTTTGGATAAGGGGAACCAGGTGATGTGCCAGTATGAACAGGACGCACTTTATTTGTATGAATGACATCGACCGAAGCCATATCGACAATATCTACTCCTCTAGACATCGCCATCGCTTGAAATAGTGCTGGATCCGCTAAATTCCACCAACCAAACTTCTGAATAACTTTCCTATTCATTGCATGTGGAATTGCGATTAAAGATCCAACAACAAGCTCTTTTTTATTTAAATAACGATTCAACATATATTTGCCAACTGTCGTATAATGCGGTCTCATCTTTAAATAAACAGACCATGTTAAATTATTCACAACAATTTGGTGGCCTTGCTGAATTCCTTTTATGAAACGTTGCAGCTCTTTGTTATCAATAACGATGTCACCATCTAAAAACAAAACAATGTCACCTTTCGCTTCTCTTGCTCCAATCGCCCTTCCAACATCATTGCCAAGAGAATATTTATAATAAATTACACGGCAATGATGTTGGAACGCTATTTCTTTTGTCCCATCTGTCGATCCATTATCTACTACGATAATTTCATATGGCTTCAATTTCTCCACTTCTACTAAAACTTTTGATAAAGTACTCGCTTCATTATGCGCCGGAATTACAACTGATACTCTCATACTTGTATCACGCTTACCCTTCCAAGCGAACATAAGAAATAATAGGAATACGTACAACTACATCTTCCGGTGGTCCATAAGAAGGAGAAGTACGGACACTTACTGCCCCATCTGTCACAGATAACAGAATACCTGCAACAATTTCGACCGCTGTCACAACTTGCACTAACTCACCAACATGATTACGCAATTCATCAGTAAATAACATATATAAGTCTCCTTTCTTACGCTTCTTTAATTGATATAATACTTGTAAATGGTAATAAAACTTCTGTTCCTATTCCTTCTTGCAGTGTTAAGAAATCATCACCAACTGCTACAATAACACCTGTTAACTGTCCAACTGTCACCGTAATTTCTACGTTTTTACCCAAATACTGCTCTGCAATTTCTTTAAAAGGTGATGTATTACATTCTTTTAATATTTTGCAAATAATAGATTGAAATCTGCTTGATTCAATAAATTCTTCCGTAGCTTGCTTAGAGTTTCTTTGAATAAATCTCGCGAAGTTTTGTGAAAATAAAAGTCGTTCCACAGCAGGTAATAACTTATTATCTAAAAAATAATCTAATTGTCTATTAAACAATCTCGATAACTTTTTCCAATACTTACCGAACAGACACATACACTTCTCCTCCTATTATTTTTAAATTATAAAAATACATCCATACATCTTAATGTATACAAAACAAACTTTTTTGTGATAGGTAAGACATACATTTTTCAGCAAAACAATATGTTCTAATCACACAAAAAAGATAGATGGTATCCCATCTATCTTTTTTCATATCTTAATTTTTAATTGTAACTATCGCAGAGACACTGTAATAAACCGCTCTTGGTAATGCTGCCTGTTCACTTATAGAAGCTGTAACAAGAGAACCACCGCTTGCCGAAAAATACTTAACAGCTTCTAACGGAATACCATCTTCTTTCACATCAATATGCGTTCCATCTCGCCAGTCTATTTTCTGCATTGTTGCTGAAAGGTCCCCAGTCACTTTACCAAATTCTTTACCATCCCCCCCTAAAAAGATCCATTCCCACTTTGTTAAACTTAGTACTTGTTTCAACTCTCCAATTTTCTTTCCATCTACATTAGAAAAAACATAGAAATTACGTACTCCCATCTTCTTTTGAACACGTAACAACCTTTCTCCCGAGTGATTATATAAATAAAATTGTTGCTTATGTAGTCCCTTAAAAAGAAAAGAGAGTACAGCTTGCCATACACTTTGAATCACAAAATCATACTCTTCTTTTAAAAACCCTACTGTATTTCCATCTAATCCAAAGTATGTAATTACTTGAAATACTCCTACCTCTTTGCGAACAACAAATTTTTGTTGCTCCAATAATTCAGAAGTCTCTATATTATAATTTTCCTGTTTGAGCATTTTTGATCTTCGTTTTTCTATAAAGCCATATATTAATAATCCAAATGCCGGTAGTACAACACCTATTAATTTCAGATTTTCTTTCTCCGAAGTGAATAGCATCCCTTTTTTATATTCCATCACTAATCCAATTGCGACGATAATCCATACAATGACAGATACAAAAAAAATACGTTTCGCATTACGTGCGTGATGCTTATGTATACTCATATCCCTCCCCCTTTTCCATTTACCCCGCTATTCGCCGGGCAGTAAGACCCCCACCTCAAAATTCGGCGAAAGCAAAGAAGTTAGGTGGGGGATCAACTGTCCGTAAAAGCCCGATTGGTTCAACTAATAATCAGTGGGGGATGAAGAAAAACCCACTGATTAAATTTTCACTTTATTTCATTATCCCATTGCACATACACTTCCTCAATAAAAAAGGACTATCCAAAAGGATAGCCTCTTACACTTCAATATTTCGCAACATCGAATAAATGTCGTTATTCACTTTACCAAACGATTTAATGTTGTTTTGAATGTTAGATAATAAAACGACATACACACTTCCATTTTTACTAAATCCATTTAAGCAATTCCATCCTGGCATTACACCGTGATTCGAGTAACTTCCCGGGTCTACATACCAACCAAATCCGTAATCCTTTTTCACGGCCGTAAACATTTGATCATAGCTCTCTTTTGAAATTAACTTTCCAGAGAAGAGTGCTTCATTAAATAAATATAAATCATGTGCACTTGTATATATATCACCACAACCATATAGTTGTGACATACTTGGAATATTAGGTGTTGTCATATTGTTATTTACTATTTTATAACCTGTTGATGGGAACCTTGTTTGCTCTAACGCTTTACCGAAACCAGAATGTTTCATACCAGCAGTAGCAAAAATATGTTGTTTAATATACTCTTCTAACGGTTGTCCACTTATCTTCTCGGCAATATAGGCAAGTATAGAATAGTTCGAATCGGAATATTTCCACTTCTCTCCTGGACCACCAATACGCTTTTGATTTCCTATCCGCTTTATCAGTTCTTCATGAGAAATATCTTCTTTCCCCTGCTCATATTCGGGAATCCCTGATGTATGTGTTAATAGATGTTTTAGCTGAATACTATTACCTTGTGGAAAATTTGGAATATACTTTGCAACCGTATCCTCTACATTTAATTTATTTTGATCTTTTAATTGCATAATAGCAGTCGCTACAAACGCCTTTGAAATAGAACCAATATAAAAAGTTGTCTCTGAATTATTCGGTACTTGTTTCTCTTTGTTCGCCATACCATATCCTTTATTCAAAAGAACTTTTCCGTTCTTCACAATAACCGCTGTTCCACTAAATCCTGCTTTTTGTAAGTATTGATCTAATTGAGCGTTTTCATTAATTTCTTGAGGTGGTCCCTCAGCAGGCTTTTCCACAGCTTGTGCTTGCTTCACTTGTTCTTCCTGCTCTTTTTGCTTTTGTTTTTGTGCTTCTTGCTTCTTTTTTTCTTCTTTCTTTTTTAGCTCTTCTTGTTTTTTCATTTCTGCTGCTGCTTTTAAAGTTTCTTCTTTCTTATTATGCACAACAATTTTTGTATACATGAAATATACAAGTGAAAATAGTAAGACGAGAATGATTGTTCTTTTTATGTATACAATCGGCCGACGTGCTTTCCCATTCGCATTATTTTTTTCCTGATCCATGATTGCCTTTTTCCCCTTATTTACCGATAATTTAATTCCCTACTAAAGATTTATTTTAGTAGATTATGGATACTTCATTCTATGTCATCCCTACTTTATCACGCACTGCACATATTACCAACCTATATGTATAAAAAAGAAAAAGAAAATTTACAAAAGTAAGATTCCCGTTAAATTTTTAACAAAAAAAAAAGAGGATACCCTCTAAAAAACTGATATTATCAATCTTTTTGGGATATCCTCTTATCTAATTATTTATACGTGTTTTTTCATATCATCGGCAACAGATTCAACATTTGTACCTACGATAACTTGGACACTCGTGTTACTTAATTTCATAACACCTTTTGCACCAGCACGTTTTAATGCTGCTTCGTTTACTTGACCAGCATCTTTCACTTGTAAGCGTAGACGTGTTGCACAGTTATCAATAACTGTTAAGTTTTCTTTTCCACCTAAAGCTGCTACGTAAGTTTCACCAATTGAACCTGCAACTGGTGCTTCTTCGCCTTCAGCTAATTCCTCTTCGTCTTCACGACCAGGAGTTTTTAGGTCGAACTTCTTAATTAAGAAGTAGAATACCACAAAGTAAATTGCTGCGTAAATTAAACCGATTCCTGCTAATAATACTGGTTTTGTTGCAATACCGAAGTTTAAAGCATAATCAATTGCACCGGCACTAAATGAGAAACCATCGTGAATACCAAGTGATGTTGTAATGAATAAAGAAAGACCTGTTAATACAGCATGAATACCATATAATACTGGTGATAAGAACATGAATGAGAATTCAATTGGTTCTGTAATACCAGTTAAGAATGAAGTTAATGCTAGACCACCTAACATACCTGTAACCATTTTACGTTTTTCTGGTTTAGCAGCTGCAATCATTGCGAAACATGCTGCTGGTAAACCGAACATCATAACTGGGAAGAAACCTGTCATGAACATACCTGCTGTTTTATCACCCGCAAGGAAACGAGCAATATCACCATTCACAACATTACCTGCTGCATTTGTAAAGTCCCCAAATACGAACCAGAAATATGTGTTCATTACGTGGTGTAAACCGATTGGGATTAATAGACGGTTTAATAAACCAAACAATCCTGAACCAATTGCACCTAAATTAACAATTCCATGAGCTAATGCATCAATGCCATTTTGAATTGTTGGCCAAATTTGTGCAAATAGAATTCCTAGTATTAGCATTACAACCGATGTAACAATCGGAACGAAACGTTTTCCAGCAAAGAACCCTAACCATTCTGGAAGTTTAATTTTATGGAATTTATTATAAAGAAGTCCTGCTATAACACCAACAATAATGCCACCTAAAACTTTCATATCCACTTTAGTCGATAATTCGGCCGCCTTAGATACTTGTGTCATTGTATCTGCAAGCTTAGATGGATCAACATTAGCGCTATTACCTATTAAATCTTGAACTTTGCCTAATTTATCTTGTAATTCAGCAGTAGAATACCCTTTGCTCAGTGCATCAATACTGTTTTTCATAACTAGATAACCAATTGCACCTGCAAGACCTGCTGCACCACTACCATCAACTGAAAGACCGATTGCAATACCAATTGCAAAAATAAGTGCTAAATTATCAAAAACTGCTGCGCCAGCCTGTGCCATAACAGGAATATCAAATACATCTGGTTGCCCTAAACGAAGCAATAATCCTGCTGCTGGTAGTACTGCGATTGGAAGCATTAACGCTTTACCAATACGTTGTAGAAACTGCAACATTTTAATTCCCCCTAATTCAATTTATGAAATCGTTATCATTATAAGTACGCCTTAGAAAACGCTTTCTATTTACATAACCATAATAACATATAGTTGTATAGATGTGTAGTTTTTATTTTTGAATTTTTTATGGATACATCTCCTATTTCCAAACTGTTATATAAAAGGAAAATTATCCTTTTTTAATACAGAATACTCAAAACGAAAGACCCACGATATAACATGTAACTTTCGTTTTATCATTCCACTTTTTCATGTTATTATTTATTTCCGAGCATATCGGGAAAAGTAAACTTAGTTAATTCGAAATAGGAGCGTTGGTACTATGCAGTGCATTGAAACAAACAACTTACAACAGTTGTTAGAACAAGTAAAACCATATACGAAAAAAGGAAAGCTTGCTACTTATATCCCCGAACTAGGAAATGCAAATCCAGATGATTTAGGGATTGCCATTTTCCATAAAGAAACAGAATACATCCATGCTGGCAACTCACAAACACTATTTACTCTTCAAAGTATTTCAAAAGTAATTACACTTGCACTTGCCCTTTTAGATCGTGGTGAAGAATATGTATTTTCTAAAGTTGGCATGGAACCAACTGGTGATCCATTTAATTCTATTATTAAGTTAGAAACGACAAGTCCTTCTAAACCACTTAATCCTATGATTAATGCAGGAGCACTAGCTATTACAAGCATGTTAACAGGAAAAGATAATGAAGAAAAGATGGAGCGCATTCTTCATTTTGTACGTGAAATAACAGATAATCCTACTATTAATTATTCTTCTAAAGTTGCCAATTCAGAATTAGAGACAGCTTACTTGAACCGTTCACTTTGTTACTATATGAAACAAAATGGAATTATCGATTGTGACATCGAAGAACTGATGGATTTATACACTCGTCAATGTGCAGTTGAAGTAAACTGTATCGATTTGGCACGTATCGGCTTAATTTTTGCGATGGATGGCTATGATCCATATAAGAAAAAGCAAATTATCCCTAAACATATTACAAAAATCTGTAAAACATTTATGGTTACATGCGGTATGTATAACGAGTCTGGTGAATTTGCGATTCGTGTTGGTATCCCCGCGAAAAGTGGTGTAGCTGGTGGCATTTTCGGCTGCGTAAAAGGAGAAATGGGAATCGGCATTTTCGGACCGGCTTTAGATGCAAACGGAAATAGTATCGCTGGTTTTAAAATTCTTGAACTTCTTTCTGCTCAAGAAGGTTGGAGCATTTTTTAATTCAGAGTTATCCTGCTATACTAGCAGGATTTTTTTATTTCATAAAAACCTCAACTTTATCAACTATCAATCTCCTTACAAAAAACGTACTGAAAGTTTCTCTATATCATGCATATTTGCTCCCCCCCCTTGAATACTATAGTACAACCTAGCGCTATATGTGGAGGTGTGAAAGATGAAACTAATATTTCAAATGGGAAAACAGCCTGTTCTTGAAAAAACAATTCTTCTTTTTATATTGAGTATTGTAGAAAGCTTAAAGCTAAAAGTTGTTTCACTCGATGAAGCTCACCGATACATATTCAATTTAGAAGTACTTGAACTATTAATGGATCGCAACATCGATGATCAAGTACTCGAACTTATTCATTTCGGAATGGGACTTGAAGACATTCATCATGTGCTTCCTGAAGAACTTGAACATACGATTGAAGAATTAAAGTGGCTTTGTATCCAAGTATTAAGTGAATACAGTATGCATGAAGAATCGGAACAATTAATTGAAGATATACGGTAAAAAAGCACCTATGTAGGTGCTTTTAATGTTTTTTCAAACTATTTTTATACGCCTCAATATTTACTGGTAGCTCTTCCTCTTCCAAAGTATGTTCATTTACATCTTTATGAATGAACGCACCTTTAGGTGGTTGATGATCATGCCCTTTTTTCTTATGATCAAATGCTTTCCCGCGTCCCATACAAATCCCCCTTTCTTAAAAGAAATCCGTATTAGTATGGAGAAAAGTACGTCGATATATGCAATCCCTTGCTGTATTTCCAAGGAAATACTCGAACCTTGTTTTCTACTCTCCTTACAACAACTGATCAATCCCAATAAGAATTAATAACACCCCTGCAATTATCGTCGCCCATTTCCCTAAGTATTCTGCTAAAAATCGTTTTCCTACATACGCAAAACCACTAATACAAATAAAACTAAACACCCCAGAAATAGTTGCTGTAAGCCATAGATTCAAGTTTGTTACCCCAGCATCAAACCCACCTGCAATATTATTAATAGACAACGCAATTCCTAAAACAATTGCTTCCGAAAAACTAATTGTTTTAGAACCATCAAAATCTGCTTTTTCTGGATCACGTAAAATTCCCATCAATACATTACCATCTTTAGAGCCTACGGTATTTCTTTGCCCCAAGAAAGGCTGGCACAAAATAAACACGCCAATTATCCCTAAAACGATTGCCCCAATCAAGTTTGCAGTAAACTCTGAAATAAATAACGCAATCCAGTTCCCAAAAAAGCCAGCTAATAAAGTAAATAAAAAACCAAAAAATGCGATGATAAAATTGTTGAACCACGAAATCCGGATTTTACGAATGCCATATGCAATCCCAACACCTGCATTATCTAAATTAGAAGCAATCCCGATTAAAAAAATTGAAAATAGACCTGCCGTACTCATAAACAGCCACCCCTTTTTCTCACTTTTCCATGCATCTTATGAAAATGTTGAGCAACTGTGCCTGTCTGTTTCATATACATGTAATAAATGCTCAACATTTTTTCAACAATAAAAAGGAGTGCCTTCGCTATGCCTAAAGAAAATCCAAATGAGCGGCTTAGTAAATTAATAAAAAAACTTTTAAAAGAACGTGCCCTATCTATGCGTCAACTAGGAATGCTTACAAATATTGATCCCGCAACCATCTCAAGAATTATGAATGGTAAACAACCGCCAAAGCAAAAGCATCTGCAAAAATTCGCAGAATGTCTGCAAGTCCCACCCCAATTATTATTTGATGAAATGTATCCTGATTCTCCTCACACTAATAAAGAAAAGACGGATATGTATACATCCCTTGATACAATCCAGCAAACTCTGCAATCCTCTAACTTATTCGATTTCGACTACACAACAACTCGCGTAAAGCAAGAACTTGAAAACTATGAACGCTATGCTCAAACAGCAGAGGGTGAAAAACGGATTCATGAAAGTTTTGCAAGCAAATTAGAACAAATTGATAGTGCTGGTCCTTTCATTGAACAATTAACGGATATGTATCAACAATTTTGCAATGCAACTATTCCGAAAGAGGAGCGTGCCGTTCTTGGAGGCGCATTACTGTATTTCATTTTATCGACAGATATTATTCCCGACTATCTCTTTCCAATTGGCTATTTAGATGATGCAATTGCTGTTGAATTAGCAAAAGAGAAATTAATCGAATTAAAAAGAAAGATATAGAAAAATAACGAACTATTTCAGTTGTTCCTATTCAACTCTGAAATAGTTCACTAAAAAATCGTACAAGTATACATACCTGTACGATTTCAACATACTCATCTATTTTTTCGTATGACACCATTCATATATAAATGCTGTTATCACTTTTGTAAATTCAATTAACTGTTCAATTTCAACTTTCTCATTTACAGAATGAGCTTCTTCTAATGTACCTGGTCCGTATATAATCGCTGGAATGTGAAACTCACTAAACCACCCGCCATCAGTTACTGTTGCAGACATATCTAAAATTGCATTTTTAGATATGATTGATTCGTGTACTGAGCTAAGCATTTTTACAGCTGCATGTTCACTATCTACTTCTAAAGAAGGGAAAATTTCCCCTCGATCCACAATCATCGATTCTCCGCCCCACTTAAATTGTGGCGGATTTTCACTTAACCATGGATCGGCAGCCGCTACTTTCCCAATATACGCTTCAATTTCTTGTGCGATTTGTTCATGTGTTTCATTCGGATAAAAGTGCACTGTTATCCATAACCGGCACTCATCCGCAATAAACGCTGCATGTCGACCACCTTCAATAACAGCTGGATTAATTGTTGTTGTTCCAGATGGATAGCCTTCATATGTTTTCATAACTGCCCAATGACGCTCTAATTCTTGTAAACTTTGCACAATTTTCATCATTTTTTCAATCGCACTAGCCCCGAATAAACGTCCTCCAGCATGGATCATTTGCCTGCGTGTTGCATCATGAAACGTTTGGGGGCTTTTCACAGTAATCCATCCAGTAATTACGCCGCCCTGTCCTTGCATATGTAAATCACTCGTATCCACTACGACTGCAAAATCAGCATCATAACCTCTTTTACAGCATTGGAGTGTTCCTGCCTCTCCAACTTCTTCCCCAATTACGGATTGAAAGATTAAATCTCCAGGTAATTCAATGCCAGCTTCTTGTAAAAGCTGAATAGCAAATAGTGCCCCAGCCAGTCCCCCTTTCATATCTGCCGCACCACGTCCAACTAACCAACCATCTTTTATAAATGGCTCAAACGGATTCGTTTCCCACGCCTCATCTGCTGTCACTTCAGCTACATCCATATGTCCATTAATAATAAGACTTTTATGTGTGTCACTTTCTATCCCTTTTTTCACCCCAACAACGTTCGGATCATTCGGATATACATCCCATTTATCAACACTAAAATTTCGTTTTCTTAGAAAATGTGCAACAAATTCTTGCGCCTCATTTGTGTTTCTCGCCGGCGGTGCTGGTGTTTCAAAACGAATTAAAGTTTTTGTAAGCTCTAGTAACTCATCTTTTCGTAAATCAATCTGTTCTAATAGCTGTGAAACTTCTTGATTCATCGCTAATTCCCCTTTGCATACGTAGTATGTTTCCAGCTTTATTTTCACAAAAAAAGAGACTGTTTACAATTTTGCAGTCTCTTTTTTTGCATTAGTTTCTAATATATTTATAAACTTTCTACTTCTGTTGTATCTACTTTTTCAACATGTTCCATTTTGCTTCCCTTATTTTTTGTCGCACGGTAAAACAGTAAGCAAACAATCATAAATGGAATTCCACAATATAACGCCATTCTTTGTTCTGGAATAAAGGCCATACCAACAATTACTGTTACATTTAATACTAATGCAAGCAGTGGTACGAATGGATACAGTGGTGTTTTAAATTTCAAGTCTTTCACATCCCCGCCCTGCTTTATATATGACCTTCTAGCTAATAAGTTAGATAGAGCAATAGATGCCCAAACTAATATCGCTCCGAACCCGGCAATAGAAAGTAGCCATAAATAAACTGTATCTTCCGCATAAATACCTGATAGTAATGAAAGGCAACCTACAATTGTACTTACAATCAATGCATAAATAGGAACGCCATTTTTAGATAACTTACCAAAAATCGGACTAATCATTCCTTGATTAGACATAGACCATAGCATACGAGAAGTTGCATATAATCCTGAATTTGCAACGGATAGTACCGCTGTAATAATAACGAAATTTATAATATCAGCTGCATAAGGAATACCAATTTTATCAAATACAACTACGAATGGACTTTCTATCACGCCTGCTTGCTGCCAAGGGAATAATCCCGCAAGAATGAAGATAGAGAGTACAAAGAACACAAGTATGCGCCAAACAGTATTATTAATTGCCTTCGGGATTGTTTTTTCTGGATTTTCACTCTCTCCAGCTGCAATACCAACTAGTTCCGTTCCTTGGAAGGAAAAATTAACTGCAATCATCGTAATTAAAATAGCTGATAATCCATTTGGAAACAATCCTCCATAATCAGTAAAACTAGAAAACATTGGCGCTGGTTCATTTCCTTTCATATCTAGAAAACCAAACATTGCTGCCCCGCCTAAAATAATAAATGCAATGATCGTAATTACTTTAATACTTGCAAACCAAAATTCAACTTCTGCAAAACTTTTTGAAGATAACGCGTTGATAGCAAAAAGCAGTACCGCAAACACTACGCACCAAATCCATGACGGTACATCTGGAAACCATCGTTTCATTAAAATACTAACTGCAATTAGTTCAATCCCTATCGTAGCTGACCAGTTTAACCACGACATCCATCCGACTACATAACCCGCTGCAGGGGAAATGTGCTTCGTAGCATACGTTTGATAAGATCCTGCGTCAGGCATTGCAACAGCTAACTCTCCAAGACAGAGCATCGTTAAATACATAACAAATCCTCCGACAAGATACGCTACAATCGCCCCTCCAGGTCCAGCTTCATGAATTGTATACCCGGATCCTAAAAAAAGACCGGTACCAATAACTCCTCCAAGTGCAATCATAAATATGTGCCTGCTTTTCAATTCTCTTTTTAATCCTTGGTTTTGATTCATCATATAAATCCCCCCTTTTCACTTTGTAAACCCATTAAATGTAAGCGTTTTAAAAATTCTTCATCGTAAAATAAATTATTAAAAAGTGCAAAATAAATATCATCCTATTAATCACTACCTGTTATTAAAAGATCATCCCTCACTGTTATTAATAACTTTTGATCAGCGATAGCTTGTCCTTCTACTACTTCTAATGATTCGATATACCCACTGATTCCTACCTTAATTTCTACTTTCTGCTTATCTATTGTTTCAATTAACGCTAATTTCTCCCACTCGTATACGTAAGAACTTTCCGTAACAAATAACTTCTCTACTTTCCCGTAACAAGGACTATACACGCCTTCTATAACCGTCTTCACTTTATAAACTCCTCCTTCTTATTAATTGGTACTGAAACGTTGCATACCCCTCCTTTAAAGATTTCAACTATTATTTATGCAAAAAGCGTACCAATCTCCAATTCCTATTTAAAATGAGGATTCCTCACAAAAAAGTCTTCATAACCGCAAAATTTTTCTATCATTTAAGAAGTTTTAAAAAGAAAATAGCAAAAAAATTTTGCGATTTTATAAGAATTTTAATAAAATTATAAAAAGTCGGTCTTCATAGGGTGAAATGAGGAGAAGATAATCTATGCGTACAGAAGACATTAATTTTAAACAGATCATTGAAATGAATATGCTATATGAAACTTTACTCAATGAACTCGATATCGGGATTCATATCATTAATGAGGAAAGTAAAACGATTATCTATAACCGTAAAATGATGGAAATTGAATCAATGGAGCGCTCAGATGTGCTATATAAAAGTCCTTTAGAAGTATTCGCATTTGAAGAAAGTAAAAGTAGTACTCTTATAGAAGCATTAAAATTAGGAAAAACAAACAAAAATATAAAACAAACGTATTTTAACAATAAAGGGCAAGAAATTACGACGATTAATGATACTTTCCCTATAATAGAAAATGGAAAAATTAAAGGTGCTATTGAAATATCAAAAGAGATGAATCACTTAAAGCAAACAATAAGAATGGACTCTTCTCGAAAACAAAACACTAAATTTACCTTTGATCACATAATTGGTGATTCTGAAGCCATTCAATCAACCATTGCGGAAGGAAAAAGGGTAATTCGTACATCCTCCTCCATACTTCTCGTAGGAGAAACAGGAACTGGAAAAGAACTATTTGCACAAAGTATCCATAATGAAAGTCAACGTTCAACAAAACCGTTCATTTCACAAAACTGTGCCGCTATCCCTGATACGCTAATGGAAAGCTTATTATTTGGTACGAACCGAGGTGCATTTACAGGAGCTATCGATAAAGCTGGTTTATTTGAAGAAGCAAACGGAGGAACTTTGTTATTAGATGAGATCAATTCGTTAAGTCCAGCACTTCAAGCGAAGTTACTGCGAGCTATACAAGAAAAAACAATACGAAGAATCGGAGGCACACAAGAAAAAGAAATTGATGTTCGTATTATAGCAACTATTAATGAAGACCCTCTTGAAGCTATTACACACAATCGATTACGGGAAGACTTATATTACCGATTAAGCGTCGTTACTTTATGTCTCCCGCCTTTACGAAAACGAAAAGAAGATATTCCCGCTCTTGTTCAACACTTTATCGAAAAGTACAACATTCAATTTGGACTCGCCGTAACGGATGTAGATGTACATGTAAGAGAATTCTTGTATGCATATGAATGGCCTGGAAATGTACGAGAATTGGAACATATCATTGAAGGTTCAATGAATTTAGTTGAAGATGAACATATCATTACAGCGTTTCATCTTCCCACCCGCTTTCGCGAACGAATAAAAAAAGAATTCAATATGCAACCTCTCCCAACTAATAACGATACTGATGCGCCGAAAACGTTAAAGCACACAATAGCAGAAATGGAAAAGAACTACATCAATCAAATTCTTAAAGAGTATCACGGTAATATTTCACAAGCTGCAAAGTTTTTAGGATTAAGTAGACAAAACTTACAATATCGAATTAAAAAACTGCATTTACACATATGAAGTGAATGTTTCTCCAAGTGCTAGAAATGGAAAAATATGTTACAATAAACATATAACATACTAGAAAGGAACGATATATATGAGTAATGATAACAAATTAAAGTTATTACAATACTTAGCCTTCTTCCCTACCATTGTATGTATGATGTTACTCATTGATATGAATGCCTATCCTTATGCAAAGCTATTCGCAGCAATTAGCGGCTCCTTTGCAGCTATTATGCTCGCTGCTTTTTGGAATTTGAAGATACGTATGAAGAGAGAGAAGTCTTTTTAACGCCAAAACATAAAAAATCGAGCCTACACAGCTCGATTTTTTATTGATTGTTAAAACTCAACATTCTCCAAATACAAACCACTCGCCTCAGCAAGGCAATTAATTTGATTACGTTGTTTCGCCTCTAAAATTTGCGGAATTGCTTCTGCATCTAATTGTCCTAATCCAACTTCAATTAATGCTCCAACAATTTTTCGTACCATGTTATGAAGGAATCCATTACCACTTACCCTAATTTGTACAAATCCTGCCTCTTCCATCACATCAAGTGTATATACTTCTCGAACCATAGACTTTTTCTTTGATTTCGCATTTGAAAAAGCAGTAAAGTCATGTGAACCAACTAAATGTTTCGCAGCTTCTCTCATGCTTTTCACATTTAATTTTTTATTCACATGCATGCTGTATTTACGCATAAATGGATTCGTATGCTCTTCATTCCAAATTTTATACAGATATGTTTTTGCTTTAGAATTGTAACGAGCATGGAAGCGATCTTGTACTTCTTCTACACTCGTAATACTAATATCGTTGGGTAAATATTGATTTAAATACTTTTTCACTTTATGTTCCACTAACTTCTCATCACTTTGAAAGTTAGCAACTTGATTTAAAGCATGTACACCAGCGTCTGTTCTACTACAACCGATAATTTCAATTTCTTTTCCGACCATTTCAGATATGACACTTTCGATTTTTCCTTGAATCGTATTATCGTTATTACCGAGACGCTGCCATCCTTTAAAACGTGCACCATCGTACTGAATCGTTAATTTATAATTGTTCATTTTATTCTCCTTCATAGAAAATATTCCCTCTTAACGTGAGGGAATATGAATAAACTTTACTTTCTAACAAGCTTCACTACATTTTCTACATGAGCTGTATGCGGGAACATATCAACTGGTTGCACATACTCCACTTCATAACTCTTCATTAATGCTTGTACATCACGTGCTAATGAAGATGGATTACAAGATACGTAAACAACTTGTTTCGGCTTCACTTTTAAAATTGTTTCCAGTAATTTATCGTCGCAACCTGTACGAGGTGGATCGACAACAATTACATCTGGACGCCATCCTTCTTTTACCCATTTCGGTAACCATTGTTCAGCTTTACCTGCTTCATATTTCGTATTTGTAAATCCGTGACGCTTCGCATTTTTTCTTGCGTCTGCAATTGCTTCTGGAATTACATCCATACCACGTACTTCCGCTGCATCATTTGCAAGCCAAAGACCGATTGTACCAACACCACAATACGCATCTACAATTTTTTCATCGCCTGTTAAAGCCGCTGCTTTTTTGGCTTCATTATATAAAACAACCGTTTGTTCTGGATTCAACTGGAAGAATGCACGTGCTGATAATTCAAATGATAAATCACCAAGTGTTTCTTGAATTACTTCTTTTCCAGCTAATTTAAATGTTTTATCACCGAAAATAACAGATGTTTTACGCCAATTCACATTTTGCATAATTGATTTAACAGCTGGCATCTGTTTTTGTACTTCTGCGATAAACTGCTCTTTATTTGGTAATTCTTCTTTTGTTGTAATAAGTGTAACTTGTACTTCCCCTGTTTGAACTGCAGTACGTGTCACAATTGTGCGTACTAAACCTTTTTGTTTTTTCTCATTGTAAATAGAAACATTTAATTTTTCTAAAATACGTCTTACAACTTTTGTCGCTTCATTCGTTGCTTTATGTTGAATCATACAATGAGCAATATCAATTAACTGATGTGAGTTTTGTTTATACAGCCCTGTAATAACCTTTTCGTCTTTACGTCCCACTTGTAATTGACTCTTATTACGATAATGCCATGGATTTTCCATACCAAGCGTTGGACGAATTTTCTCTTCCAAACTGTTGTTCATATACTTCTCAAATGCTTGTACAACAATATCACGCTTTTGATTTAATTGTTCTTTATAATCTAAATGTTGCAGCTGACAACCGCCACACTCTTCATATACCGGACATGGTGCTTTCACACGATGTGGTGAAGCTTTACGAACTTTTTTCACTTTCGCTTCAGCGAAACCACGCTGAATTTTCGTTGTTTCAGCAACAACTTCTTCTCCTGGTAATGCTCCTGGAATGAAAACAACTTGTCTCTTAAAATAACCAACGCCTTCTCCGTTAATCCCTAGACGCTTAATTGTCACAGGAAATGTTTGACCAACTTCCAACTTACTCTCATGTTGTTTTTGTATCATTATTACACCTCTACTCTATACTTTTCCATAAATATAACGCTGCATAACTGCAGTATGGTTCACACTCTTGTTTCACGTTTTCTAAAAACGCATCACCCGGTTTATCATCTAATTGAAATACACCTTGTACTGCACGCTGAATCCCAATGTCTGCTTTCGGAAACATATTTTTCCGTCCAAGCCCAAACATTAAAAAGTTTTGCACTGTCCATGCACCAATCCCCCTAATTGGTAACAATTGTGCTGCAACCCCTTCTTCTGTTTCGTTTTCTATTCTAGTTAAATCTAACTTACCACCTATAATATACTTTGCTAATCCTACCATATATTCAGCTTTTCGCTGACTAAATTTCTGCTCTCTCAATTCTTCAATTGAAATATTTGCTACTATTTCTGGAGTAGGGAAAAAGAATACACCGTTCTTCTCTGTTCCATATCGTTTTACAAATTGCTCTGTCAGCGCAGTAGCAAATTTCAAATTTATTTGTTGATGAATAATACAGCGAAGTAAACATGCAAAATAATCGAATTCTAAAATAATTGGAGTATAAGCATATGTTTCAAATAGTGGACGTAATGATGTGTTTAAAAAATGATTTTGTATATCTTGAAACGGTTCATTCCAATGAAAAATGGCCTTCATTCGTTTCATTACTTTCTCTGGATCTCCTGTCTGACTAGAAATCCAAAATTGTGGATTTTGCACAGTACCAATCCCTTGCAAGCGGACAACAATCTGTTCCTCGTCTATACAAAGCGGGACATACATGACTTTCTCATCTAATTGAATGACGTTTAGTGGATCAAAAGATAAACGCTTTAACACTTCTTCAAAATGGTACGGATACTCTAACGTAACATGTTCGCTCCACATACGTTTCCCCATCCTTTTTACACATCATTATAGCATGAGAAAACCGCAAGCATACATGCTTACGGTTGATTGCTTTTTACTAAGTCATCTAGACTTTTAAAATGATACCCTTTCTCGCGCAAATCATCAATGATTTTCGCAAGCGCTTCTGCATTATCTTTTGATATTGCATGAAGTAATAAAATAGATCCTGGATGAATCATCGTCATTACATTATTATGCGCATATTGCCATCCTCTTTGCTGATCCACTTTCCAATCTAGAAATGCGAGTGACCAAAATACATTATAATAGCCCATTTCTTTCGTAAGAGCTAATGTTCTTTCACTAAACACACCTCGCGGAGGGCGTACATATTTCACTTCTTTTTGTCCAGTGACTTTTTTAATTTCTTCCGTTACACTCGTTAATTCTTCACGAAGTTTCTCATCATTTACCGCTGTGAAATCAGGATGACTCCACGAATGATTTCCAATAATGTGTCCTTCATCCTTCATTCTTAATAGCAAATCTTTTTGCGTTTTAATATAATGTCCTGTTACAAAGAAAGTTGCCGGTACTTTTTTCTCTTTTAATACATCTAAAATCTGGCCTGTGTATCCATTCTCATATCCATTATCAAATGTTAAATAAATATCTTTTTTCTTCGTATCCCCTAAATAAAATCCGCCATTTTTTCGTAGTAAATTTGTATATAATTTCCCTGCATCTGGTACTGTTTCATTTTTAGGACGTGGGATCCCCCAGTTATGTGGAGTATTTGTATAAGCCAATGCCGAAACTGGAACAAGTGCCATCATAATTGAAAAAATGAGACCTATATATAACCATTTATATTTCATAAATAGTCTCCTTTCCATATATAATCGTACCTGTAGTTTCTGTTGCTGTGCATTCTTTCATGCTGAACATGTTTTTCTATATATACCAAAAAAATGCATCTCGAATCATTCGAGATGCATTTTTTTTACTTAAATACTGGCTCTTTAAAGCTCGCTAATTTTTCAAGTGATGTCTTATCAACATCTGCATGTAGGCTATTACCATGAGAGTCCATCGTTACAACTGCTTTAAACCCATCGATACGTAAATGCCACATTGCTTCTGGAATACCAAATTGTAAGAAATCAACATCTTTCACTTCTTTAATACATTCGGCATAATATTGCGCTGCACCACCGATTGCGTTTAAATATACACCGCCGTGTTCTTCTAAAGCCGCTAATGTTTTCGCACCCATACCGCCTTTTCCAATAACAGCGCGAATACCGAATTTCTTCATAATATCGCCTTGGTACGGTTCTTCACGAATACTTGTCGTTGGACCTGCCGCTTTAATTTGCCAATTGTCATTTTCATCTTTCACAACAACTGGACCACAGTGGTAAATAATTTGTCCATTTAAATCTACTGGACAATCGTTATCCATTAAATGCTTATGGATTGCGTCACGACCTGTATACATCATGCCATTAATTGTTACAACATCACCAACGCGAAGTTCACGAATTTGCTCTTCTGTAATTGGCGCTTGTAATACAATCTCACGTTGCTCTGTTTTTTCTTGTGCTTCCTGCTCCAGTGTATCCTCACCTTCTTGATATAACCAATCCATAATTTCACCTGTTTCAGGATGGATCGTTACGCCAAGGCGGCGATATGCCCAGCAATTATACGCCACAGATACATAGAAGCTAGCTGGTAGGCGGTTATACACGCCAATTTTACAACCAAGTAAAGTTGTTTCTCCACCAAATCCCATCGTACCAATACCAAGCTTATTCGCATTTTCTAATACGTACTCTTCAAGTTTTTGTAACTCTGGAATTGAATTGACATCATCTAATGTACGGAATAATTGATTTTTTGCTAATTCGTAACCTGATGTGCGGTCTCCCCCGATACCAACACCAATTACACCTGCACTACATCCTTGACCTTGTGCTTGATATACTGCATGAAGAAGGCATTTACGAATCCCTTCTAAATCACGGCCAGCTCGTCCAAGTCCTTCTAATTCACATGGTAAGCTATACTGAATATTTTTATTCTCACAGCCACCACCCTTTAGTATTAAACGAGCATCAATATAATCTTTTTCCCATTGTTCAAACTTAATAACCGGTGTACCTGGTCCTAAATTATTTCCACTATTGTCTCCAAAAAGAGAATCAACAGAATTGGGACGAAGTTTACCATCTTTTGTCGCCCGCTCAAGCGCGTTATAGATAGCTTCCTTCAACTTTAATTGATTCACACCAATTGGTGTATAAATTTTAAATGTTGGCATCCCTGTATCTTGGCAAATTGGCGAGATGTTATCATCAGCCATTTTAATATTATTTGTAATTGTGCCAAGTGCCATCGCAGAACGAGTCCCTGCATTTTCTCGCTCTTTCGCTTGTTGAATCGCACGACGAACATCTTTCGGTAAGTTCGTTGACGTTTCAACAATTAGTTGATACATGCTTTCTTGAAGCTTTTCCATTGTTACTTCCCCCTCAATTGTGAACGCTACCAAAACGTTATGAGATGAAAATCCCATTTGCTCTTCAGCTTTTTATTTGTTTCACGCTATTCAAGCATAAATGAAATTTTTCACAACTTGATTATACCTCTTTTTCTATCGTCCTTCTATTATCCGCACAGAAAAAGGCTACCAAATTGGAATTGGCAGCCTTTTTAATATATTATTCGTCTTTTTTAAATTGCTCACATTTTAATTCTAATTCATCTAGCATTGCAAGAAGACGATCTACATCTTCTAACTCTACTTCTTCAGGTTCAATTGTATCAATTACTTCAATGAACATATTTAAACGTTCTTTTAAATATACTAATTGTGTATCTTTGTCTTGAATTGCTTTTCCCATGAAGGCACTCTCCTTTTAATTCGAGTTGCTTTTATTATACCGCAAAAGTGATTGCTATGGGTATGTAATTTCATCAATTTTGTCACAGTCATTCATTCAAATGTAAGCCCTCTCTCTTTTTTCACAAAAAAGTTTCACTTTATAAAAAGCGCATATTCTTCTATTATAGAGAATGGACAAATTGTTATTTCAATAGTCAAAGGAGTATTTCATATGACGATATCACAAAAAATGAAGCCGATTACTCCTTCTTACGATCCATGGGAAGCGTATATGGACCTTGAAGAGTACGGCAAACTACTATTAACAAATGTTGAGTTTACAACGACGACGTTATGCAATATGCGCTGTGAGCATTGCGCTGTTGGTTACACGTTACAGCCGAAAGACCCGAATCCGCTTCCGATGGATCTTTTATTAAAACGATTAGATGAGATTCCTCATTTACGTTCTTTAAGTATTACTGGCGGGGAACCTATGCTTTCAAAAAAATCCGTCGACAACTATGTAACACCACTCTTAAAATATGCCCATGAACGAGGCGTTCGCACTCAAATCAATTCAAACTTAACTATAGATTTAGCACGTTACGAACAAATTATTCCTTATTTAGACGTATTGCATATCTCTCATAACTGGGGAACAATTGATGATTTCGTTGAAGGTGGATTTGCAATGATGGAGCGTAAACCTACGTATGAACAACGTGCAAAGTTATTTGAACGAATGATTACAAATAGTAAAGCTCTATCAGACGCAGGTGTACTCGTATCAGCCGAAACGATGCTGAATAAACGAACTCTACCACACATTGAACATATTCATCGTCAAATCGTTGACGAAATGGGCTGTAAACGTCATGAGGTTCATCCAATGTATCCAAGTGATTTCGCGAGTAATCTAGAGATCTTAACAAAAGCTGAAATTCGTGATGCAATTGAGCATTTACTAGAAATTCGCGATGAAAATGTATGGATGTTATTTGGAACTTTACCTTTCTATGCTTGTAGCGATGACGAGCGAGACATCGCCACATTTAAAAAATTACAAGAAAGTAAAAATGTCACTGTTCGTAACGATCCTGATGGTCGTTCTCGTTTAAACGTTAACATTTTCGATGGAAATATTATTGTAACTGATTTTGGTGACGTTCCCCTTCTAGGAAACATACAAACAAACACATTACAAGAAGCTTATGACAAATGGAGTGCTTCAAAAACAGCAAAATCATTAAGCTGTCACTGTCCTGCAGTAAAATGCCTTGGACCGAATGTTCTTGTAAAAAACAGTTACTATCCGACAGAAGATTTCTTATCAAAAACAGCAAACATTACATTATAAAAAAACGTCAGCTTATAAGCTGACGTTTTTTTATATTATTGCGAGTGAGAAGAAGAAATGAATTTAAAGAATAAATGATCATGGATTGGAATTGCCGCTCCAATTCCTTGAGAGGTAATATTTTTCACAACAAGTCTTTTTTGATTTCCCTTTAATACAAGGTATACTTCTCCAAATGTCACTTTTCCTTTTTCATTTACCGCTGGTGTATAAGCGTATAAATATCCGAGTTGACTCGGACTAATATTATACACTCGCTCATGTCCAGTACCATAACCAATGGTCGTTTTAAACGAAAGCGGTAATTGTACTTTTTCAAGTGCTTTGAGAAGCATCATTTTTTTCACATCTGTAGCATCTTTCATATCCGCTGTTAAATCGCCTTCAACTGTCTTCTGTGTTTCTTGTTTATAGCGTAGCGGATATAGGCGATCTCCTCCGCGATTATCGTATACGTTGCGATTTACTTGTTTATATTCCCAATTAATCGATGTATCAACCGATTCATAATTCAAAGCCCATTGACCTAAATAAATTTTCGCTCGGTACCCTACCGCAAGCGGTGCATTCGAAATGGTCGTTTCATTAAACATTCGAATTAAGTCCGGATTTTCAATTTTAATATTTGCTGTTTTCAATAGTTCTTGAGCAAACTTACTCGGCTGTAAACGCGGCAAATCTTGCGCATCATTTGGAAACGTATTGTCTTTAGAAATATTTAAAACAGATGAAGGCATTTTTGTTTCTACCGTTGTCTTTGCAAAACTCATGTTAGGAAATAATAGAATAAACGAGACCATAGTTGAAAGACATATGCTGTATACTCGTTTCACCTGTCTGGCTCCTTCCTACGTAAAGGTATATACTACTTTGTTTATTGTTTTCTCTCAGCACAATTGTTATGCCTATTTTTCATAATAAATAAAAACCAATTCCCATAATGACATACGCCGCTAATAAAGTGCCTCCTTCAAACCAGTTTGTATCACCATCATTTGAAATCGCAATCGTTAAGAAAACAGCGGTAATCATAGAAACAAGTTCTGGTATGGTAAATACTAAAGGCATCCTGTTTGCAAAAAACATGGATAACAGTACTAATACAGGAGCAACAAACATGGCAATTTGTAATGTAGAACCTACTGCAATTTCGACTGCAATATTTACTTTATTTTTATAAGCCATAATAATTGCAGATGCATGTTCCGCTGCATTTCCAACAATCGCAACGATAATAACCCCTATAAATAGTTCTGACCAGCCAAATGATTTCGCGACTGTTTCAAATGTATGCACGAGCGCCTCTGACACATAAGCTACCGCAATTGTCGCTATCGCTAAAATGAGTAACGCTTTTCCTTTTGACCACTCTGGCTCTTCTTCATGAGCGACTTCATCACTTTTATGCTGATATACACCGCGGTGCGTAACTAACTTAAATAGCAATGCAGCAAGGTACATAATGATCATAATAATAGAAACACCTATACTTAATTGATACGTTTTCCCAGCGTCCATCTTCATTGAAAAGATCTCTGGAATAACGAAGGCTACAACAACAGCAAATATTAATAAAGCTGAATTATGCCGTGCATCATACACATTAAAACTTTGTCTTTTGTATTTAAGACCTCCTACAAAGAAAGATAGTCCCCCTACTAATAATAAATTTCCAAGTACAGATCCTGTTAAAGAGGCTAATACCACTTCAATTAACCCTGCCTGAAGTGCAAAAATTGAAATAATCAATTCAACTGCATTACCGAAAGTGGCATTTAGTAATCCACCTATTCTAGGACCAGAAACAATTGCCAAACTTTCTGTCGCTCTCCCCATAAAACCCGCTAACGCGATAATCGTAATACAATACACAGCGAACATAATTGTTTGAGGCCAATGAAGTGTTTTCCCGAGCACAGAAAGTGGCACACCTATAAGTGCTACTATAAGAAATATTTTATTAAACATGTTTTTTCATCCTTCCATCGTATGTATTTCTCCTCATCATTAATATTATTCTTCTCCTAACTTGTCCGATTTCATCACAATTGCGTTTAAAAAATCGGATTGAAGAAAACAGTATGAAAGATATTTAAATTATCTTGTTTAAACAGACAGAGTTATAAATTGTGAAAAGGGGTTAAAATTATGCACTTAAAAGAAAAAATCGCAACTATTATTCAAGGTCAACGTACTGGCGTATTATCTACAGTACGAAATGAGAAACCTCATAGCGCCTTTATGATGTTTTTCCATGAAGATTTTGTACTGTATGTTGCAACAGATCGACAATCAAAAAAGATAACAGATATCGAAAACAATCCAAATGTACATGTACTACTTGGTCGTGAAGGAAAAAAATTAGATGAAGATTATATTGAAGTGGAAGGCTTAGCCTCCATCGAAGAAGACTCCACATTAAAAAACAAGTTTTGGAATAATAGCTTAAAGCGTTGGTTACTCGGTCCTGAAGACCCTAATTACGTTTTAATAAAAATCAATCCTGACACAATTTATTACATCGATGGTGCCGGTACGACGGAGCCCGAGTTTTTACGACTATAAAACAAAACAAGCCCCCTTTAGGTGGGCTTGTTTTGTCGAAAAGTTCTTCTGAAAAAAACAATAAAATAGGTGGAACTTTCTAAAGATTCTGTTATATAATAGCAGTAACTTAAATAAACTGTATTAAAACAGATTGAGAGGAGAAATAACATTGATGAAAAGAGAAGAACGCAAAAACATGATTGAATTTATTGAAAAGAAAAAAGGGATTGAGCGTGACGAATTATTGTTTATGACAGACGATGAAGTGGAACATATTTATAATGTAACGTACTTTTTATATGAGGAAATTGCAGAGTAGTATAATAATCCCCACCTTATTAAAAATATAAGGTGGGGATTATTTCGTTATTAATACATGAGAATCGTTTTCATGTATAATAATGTAAGATTGGAGGAATTTTACTATGAGTTCATGGCTCTTATTCGCACTATTATCAGCAATTGCTGCTGCCCTTGTATCTATTTTCGGAAAGATTGGTTTGGATGGAATCGATGCCAACGTTGCTACGACAGTTCGTTCTATTATTATGGCATTATTTATGGTAGGCGTTATTATTATACAAGGTAAATTTCAAAATATTGGCGACGTACTGCTAAATAAAAAAGCACTGCTCTTTATCACATTAAGCGGAGTTGCAGGTGCTTCGTCATGGCTATTTTATTTTCTTGCCCTCAAAACAGGGAAAGTTTCACAAGTGGCCCCTGTCGATAAACTAAGCGTCGTATTTTCTATCATTCTCGCTATGATTATACTCGGCGAAAAGTTAAACTTTATGACTGGTATTGGTGTTGTCTTTATTACAGCTGGTGTACTATTTATTGCTTTCAGCTAAAAAAACCGCGATTAGCGGTTTTTCTTTTTCTTTATGTAAAACCATACAATACATGTAACAACTATTGAAATGGATAAAATCCATATTCCATAATGATGTAAACTATACTCAACGAAACGCCACTTCTCTCCTAACTTCCAGCCAAGTCCAATAAAAACACTGATCCAAATAAGCGCACCACCGTAAGCGTACAAACAAAAACGCCATAGTGTTAAATTCGACATCCCAGCAAAATATGCTGTTAAATGACGTACTCCCGGGATAAAGTAACCAATCATTAAAAGAAATGGGCCATATTTTTCAAATAAAATATGTGTTTTTTCAATGTGATGTTCTTTAATCCTAACTTTCGGCCCATATTTTTTTAAGACAGGGAGTCCAAGTTTCAAGCCTAATATATAGCTTAATGTAATGCCCAACATTGCACCAGCCATCCCACTTAAAAACGCAGCAGTTCCTGACATAACTCCTTTTGAAACGTTATAACCAACAAAAGTCAATAAAAACTCATCTGGTATCGGTAATCCAACAATCCCACCGGCCAAAGCTATAATAATTCCAAAATACCCATAATGTGCGATTAACTCGCCAATATGTTGTTCCATTCGGAAGACACATCCTATGCACAATCGTTATTCCACATTGTGCCCTTTCTATCTTTCAGACAAACATGGTATACATATTCACTATACATTGTTTTTATAATGAACTCTACTTCTATCCATTCCTTTAACAGGAAGAAAGTGAACCATTAATCGGTGAGGATTTGTTCATCCTCGCTCATTCTTAGTACACATCAATCGTGCGCCAAACTCCCGCCTCCTTCCCTTATATTCACCGCTTTTCGAAGCGCCAGTCTTACTATCCACAAATAACAGGATTAAAAAATAAAAATTCATATGCTTGTTTTTTTGTTACAATAAAGGAAAGTTACTTTTCGCAACGGTTTAACTCTCAGGAAAAATGATATACCTAGCAAATACATAGTTTGGTCGATATAATGCAACTTCTACCTATTAAAAGAACATGCACCCTTTACATACAACATCATTTTTCTAAATTATACAGGGGGAACGAACATGACCATTGAAAATCAATTTATCCAAAAGGTTTACTATAAAACATTTTTAACAGAAGAAACTTCTACTCCAGTATCGGAAGTACTCGGTGAAGCATATATAAATGAATCTACAAATGAATTCTCCAATATTTCTAATATCCGCTTTGCTCAAGGTGAATTTTATTACCAAAATAAAGACTTTGAAGCAGCGATATTTAAATGGGAGAAAGTAAATAACGAACTTTCACTTTGGGCAACCAAAAATATTGCAGATTCTTATTTTGAACTAGGCTTCTTACCAAAAGCAGAAGAAATTTATCAATCTATCCAAACGGAAGATACAACTCTTACAATGGAAGTTTCCTTACAACTTCTTTCTCTTTACATCGAACAAGATCGTTTAGGTCTCGCCTTTAAGACAATTAGTGAGGCTGTTGCATTTCAACCTGACTATCCAAACATTACTGCAATTGCTCGCTCATTCTATGAAAAACAAGAAGATTGGAATAACGCTATTGAACTTGCCGTTCAAGAAGGAATTCGAACAAAATCATTACACTGGTTCGATACTCTAATCCATTATGTGAATCAAGGATTTACGAAACAAAGTAAACCAGAATATTTCTATGAATCTTTAAAAGCTTTATATGCAATTGATCAAGTCCAATTTAAAGAACTTGTTATTGCTCTTTGGAACAGCTATCAAAATGAAAAATTACATCTACCTTGGATTCAAACAATAAATCATTTATTCTTACATATTGAGACAGACAACAATGACGATTGGCATGAAATTGTTGAACGCTATCAAGATACGTACTTTGAATTAATTACTGGTGAGCATTTCATGCATGAAATGCAGGGACTTGTACCCGATCTATTAACAAATTGGTTTAGTTTAACGAAAGCAAAAGATGCCCTATTTGTATCTGCTGCAGTATTAGCGTGGAATGAAGTTTCACCTACAACTTTAGAGTCATTACTCGTAAAAAGTGCGGGAGCCCTACTCTCTAATTCAACAGCTGAAACAAATGTAAATATGGAAACCGTTTCTCATTTATTCGAAACAATTGCTGTATGGGCTGAAAAAAACGATGTGGATTTAAGTCATCAATTTACGTTACTCGTTCATGAACTATGTGATTTAAATGTTACACAATTACTAATAGCGGGAACTAGTGACCATGATAAATCATCATTCATCAATTCAATATTAGGAGAGAACATCTTAACTGAGACTGTAACAACTCCTATTCTATTTAAAGATGATAGCCAAACTGAAATAACAGAATTCACCGCGTTAGATGTACACAATATACCGAACTTTGATAAATTCCATCAGATAATGGCTACACCTTCGGAGTCAGAACTTGAGAAAAAATGCATAGAAATTAAGTTACCAAGTAGATTTTTAAGAAAAAATAAATTTGCATTTCTTGTTACGCCATCTGTTCAAGGGCAAGTGGATAAAAACGGCCCATATTTTGAATACTTACAAGCAGCAGATAGCCTTATTTACGTATTAAATTCTGCTTCACCATTACATCGGGAAGAGCTTGATACATTACTTTATTTACGTGAACAAGTGCCAAATTTACAAATTCATTTCGTATTACACACAAATAATACGACCAATAATGAAAAGTTACTAAGTAAGATTAAAGTCCATTTCCCAAATGCACAGTTCTTCCCATACTCTCCTTCACAAGAGAGTAGCCAGCAACTTGGGGACGTGACAGAGTCTATTCTTTCTAATCTAGCTGGACGCGATATGGAACAAGAACGTATAGAAAAACTAATATGGTTTACTCAAAAAACAATCGCATACCTTGTAAATGAACGTGTGGAATTAGAAAATACATTAGTGAAATCAGTACGATGGAATAAACATATCTCAGTGAAACTAAATGGATTTATTAACAATCTTACTGCTCTTGAAAAAGATAAAATTCGTTCTATTACAGAATCTTATCTTTTAACGAAAGAAGAAATCACACGAGATATCCATTCTCAAATTCCCGAATTATTACAGAGCTGTTCTGACCTTGTTCAAGAAGATAGTGATTTCAAATTAGTTCATGAAGAATTAAATACTGCAATGAACGAACGAATTCAAAAACATGTACAGCAAGTGCTTCTTCCTAAATTTACTGGGTTTATTCAAGAGTGGATTGAAACAGCACATAATGAATTTATTCAAGCTCAATCTTATTTAGATGAAATGAGTGAAACGTTTAATAAATTATATAAAGAAGAACGCATGAAACTTCCTTGCGATTTCAAATTATTAGATGATTGGCATCGAGATGTTGTACGCATGACAAATAGAATTACAGTATCAAACATCAATATTTTATTACGCTTTACACCGACACAATTTTTCTTAAAGAGTGCGGGAAAACTATTTGGTAACATGCAAAAAAATCAATCTATGCTCGCAAACAAATATAAACAATATATTGAAACGGAAGATTATACGGAAATTGCTCAAATGATTTCAAAACAATTCTTCCTTCAATTTGAAGTATTTGAAGGCGCATTAGAACGAGATATCATGATGTTCTTTAAAGATCCACTTAGCATATTGAAACAAAATGTAGAAGCAGCTCAACTTGAAATAGAGGAAGACGAACAAACGTTAGCAACGTTAAGAAGCAACCCTGAAACTTATCACGATCCGTTAGCATTCTTTAAACTGCAACTATTGCAGCACAAATTCGTTTTAAGTACGAACAGAAAGAATAAAGACGTCTATGAATTTAATGAGTCTCCTACGATTTAACATAAAAAACCAAGCAAACTAAAATTTGCTTGGTTTTTTACTTTAATTCATTATTTTCATATGTTCAAATGGATAATAAATTGCCGCTAATTCTCCTAATACATCCGCTTTATCAATAAGTCCTAAACCATTTCTACTATCTCTGCTTATTAAGCGATTATCTCCCATAACAAAAATCTTATTTTTAGGAACTGTAATCGGTCCAAAGTCCTCTGTTAAATTCATCAGTTTTTTTTCAGCTTGTTTTTTATTACTATACAAATACGCTTCCTCTATCACTTTATGATTCACATATAATTGATCATTTCTCACCTCAATGACATCGCCAGGCAAACCAATAACCCTTTTCACATAAAAATTATCCGTCTTCACAACAATAATGTCTTCTCTCTCATAACTTTCAAATTGCTTTGCCAACTTATTAACAATCACCTTATCCCCATCTTGTAGCGTTGGCCTCATAGATGCTCCTTTTACAGTCGTAGGAAAAAACACAAAAATTTTCGCCAAAAATATCAATAAACATGCAATTGCAATTGTTCCAAAGAATTCGCGCCAACGTTTTTTCTTTTGCATCATTCCACCATCTCATCATCTTTTTACTTTTATTATAAGTACTTCAACTAATAAATTTCTATAAAATTCTGAATTATATAATCATAATATTACAAATTTAAAAATGAAAATACTGGCCAAATTAAACAAGCAAAAATTGGTTTTAGCTGGACTGTATTTTTCTTTGGTTTCTTCCCTGCTATATTCCGTGGAGATTGGAAATGGTTTTTAATTATTTTAATCGCTAGCATGTTTACATTCGGATTCTCTAACCTAGTATTCTGCTTTATTTACAACAAACTTTACATCAATGATTTATTAGCGCAAGGTTATAAAGCCGCTGATGAATACAGCCTTTCTGCTCTACAACAAAAAAATATAGTAGCATAATAGTAACGAAAAAAGATACTCCCCAAATAGTCTATCCACTATTTAGAGAGTATCTTTTTATAATCCCACATATACAATACACATTTGAGCCGCTACATATGTAAACCAAATCCAAAGTGGTTCATACTTTAATTTGCGCCCTCCAATATCTGTCACGCCTATAATAAAATCAGAAATCACAAATAGTAAACCACCAAAAGCTGGTATCCACCATATTCCTGTATTCTCGTAGTATAAGGCGAATGCAAAGCAAGCCATTCCTCCAACCCACAATCCGTAAATTAGAGCTCCTATCGTAAATAATTTATCTTGTTTATCATTTCGGATAAACAAGAACCACCCTATAATTAGAAAGAGTCCGTATACGAGTAAACCAATCCAAAAACCATTCCATGAAATGCCTGTTTGCAAAAATGCTTTTACATAAAAACAATGCGCAAGAGCGAAAGTAATCATCCCTCCAATTAATCTGTGACCAATTGGAATCAAACCTGCCATAAATAAATCTCCTACAGTTGATAATGTCATACCTAGTGCAACCCACGTACTATACTCCACTGATGGATCTTGTAACCATATCCAAATTGCACTTGCTGTTAAAGAAAAACTAAGAATAAGACGCACTGCTAAAGGTAACGGCATATTATTTCTTGTTTTTTTTGTCTGTCCTATTGCGTATATTGCACCAATTAAAAACAGAATGATTTGTCCAATTAACACCATATAAAGTAGATTCATAACATGTTCTCCTCAATAAATGCTTTTTGTATCTTTTTTCGTTGTACCTAGTCTATTATCCTTTTTCTATATAAAAAAAGAAGAACAGTACTGTTCTTCCATTGTAATCGTTTTCCTATTATCTATGCTACTTGTTTTTCTTGCTCCATTTTCTGCTTAGCTGGCGTCCGATTCACCACAATAATTCCCGCGGCTACACATGCTAAACCGAATAATACAAACGAATGAATTGCTTCTCCTAAAATCATGCTCGATAATAACACACCAAATACAGGTATAAAGAACATGTACATTGATACTTTTCCGACCTTGTTGTACTTCATAATTGTATTCCAAATGCAAAAGCCTGCTGCGGATAAGAAAGATAAATAGGTAAGCATAAGTATTGCATGTATACTAAATGTAAATGGCGTGATTCCCACTTGCAAAGCCCCTATACATAATAGCCCAATAGAACCAAAAATCATTTGGTATGCTGTCATATAGCCAATATCTAATGTTTTGCTACCTTCTTTCGCCAATATGTTTCCATATGAATACAACATTGCTGCACTAAGAAGTAATAAGCTACCGATTCCAAAATGGAATGACAAACTACCATCACTCGGTACATTTACTAAAATGACACCACAGAAACCGATAGAAACCCCAATTACTTTTCTCATATTAAGAGCATCATCTTTATATAAAAAATGCGCGAGTAAAATTTGAAAGAATGATGATGTTCCTGAAATAATAGCTCCTTCAATACCAGAACTATAGCTCATTCCAATATAAAAACATATATATTGAAGAAATGTTTGAAATAAACCAATCTGTACTAACTGCTTCCCCGTTCCTTTTTTGAAGCTCATATCTTTTCCTAACGCTTTAAAGAAGAATAAGAGCATGACTCCAGATAAAAAGAAACGATAACCAGCAAATAATATTTGCTCCCCAACTTCTTGTGGCTGAATTCCAAGCTCAGCATAACTTAATTTAATAAAAGGGAATGCGCTCCCCCATAAAAAAGTCGCTACTATCGCAGCAATAAACACGCCAATCGGATGGGTAAAAAATTTCTCTGTCTTCACTTGTTGTCTTCCTTTCCGATCTTTTTATGAACAATATTCATATATACCAAAGGAAATGTGAAAACACAAGTTTTCAGTTTATACGCAAACAAAAACATATCATCTAAAGAAAACATATGCTATACTATAGAATAATTACAACATAATAACTATTAAAATCAGATTCAACAGAAATGCTGCTATCCATTATGGATGGCAGCTTTCGTCGTTTTATAGGGCTTTCGATTTTGATTCTTTTTCTCAATAAGAATTTGGAAGGAGCGAGTAGTAATGAATTCAGAAGTAAAAACATTACAAGTACAAAAGTCTATTTCTCATCCCTCTTTATGGGATACATTAAAGAAACATTATGAACTTATATTTGCAATCGCATCTGGTATTTTCATTTTAGCTGGTTGGTTATTCACAAAGAACGATGCAACGAATGTAGGCATTACTTGCTATATCCTTGCTTATATAGTTGGTGGATATGCAAAAGCGAAAGAAGGTATTGAAGATACAATTGAAGAGAAAGAGCTAAATGTCGAAATGCTCATGCTCTTTGCTGCTATCGGTGCTGCAATCATCGGCTACTGGGCAGAAGGCGCTATTTTAATCTTTATCTTCGCACTAAGCGGTGCAATGGAATCTTATACATTAAGTAAAAGCCAAAAAGAAATTTCAGCGCTTCTTGATTTACAACCTGAAGAAGCATTACGTATTTCAAATGGAACCGAGGAACGTGTTCCTGTTGGACGATTACAAATTAACGACATTATTTTAATTAAGCCAGGTGAACGCGTTCCTGCTGATGGTACAATTCATAACGGTGAAACAAATATCGATGAGGCAGCAATTACTGGTGAACCTATTCCAAATGAAAAAAAACATGGCGATGAAGTATTTGCTGGTACGGTAAATTTACGCGGTGCTATCGAAGTTAAAATTACGAAGCCGAGCGATCAAACATTATTCCAAAAAATTATCCGTCTCGTCCAAAGTGCACAAAGCGAAAAATCACCGTCGCAACTATTCATCGAAAAGTTTGAAGGAACATATGTAAAAGGGGTACTACTCGTTGTTGCACTTATGATGTTCGTTCCTCACTTCTTACTCGACTGGAGCTGGAATGAAACATTTTATCGCGCTATGATCTTACTTGTAGTCGCATCTCCTTGTGCACTCGTTGCTGCCATTACACCAGCAACGTTATCTGCAATTTCTAACGGAGCAAGAAACGGCATTCTCTTTAAAGGTGGCATACATTTAGAACGCCTCGCTTCAGTAAAAGCCATCGCCTTTGATAAAACAGGGACATTAACACAAGGTAAACCTACCGTAACGGATGTATATGTTCGAGAAAATATAACAGAAAAAGAAGTACTTTCTATTACAGCAGCAATTGAAAGTCACTCTACACATCCTTTAGCTGAATCTATTGTGAAATATGCACAACATACGTATGACATTGCATTAAAAAAACCAGAAAACGTTGAGGATGTAACTGGTTTTGGACTAAAAGGAATCTTCGAAAACAAAGCTTATAAAATAGGTAAAGCTGATTTTATTGGTGAAGAAACAAAAGCTTTTCATAATGGTATTTCTGCCTCACTTGAAAAAGAAGGTAAAACTGTCGTTTATATTAGTGATGAGGATGGCATCCTTGGACTTATCGCTTTAAAAGATACGCTTCGCCAAGAAACAATAGCTGCTATTCGCGAATTACAAAGCATTGGTGTCGAAGCAATTATGATTACTGGAGATAATGAAGAAACAGCAAAAGCAATTGCCTCTGAAAGTAATATAAAGGAATATTACGCATCATGCTTGCCAGAAACAAAAGTTGAAACGATTAAAAAGCTAAAAGAAAAATACGGAACAGTAGCAATGGTCGGCGATGGTATAAATGATGCCCCTGCACTCGCTACCGCTAGCATTGGTGTAGCAATGGGTGAAGGAACAGACGTAGCTTTAGAAACTGCAGACGTTGTACTTATGAAGAACGAATTATCTCGCCTTTCCCAAGCAATCCTTTTATCAAAACGAATGAACCGTATTGTAAAACAAAACGTAATCTTTTCACTAGCTGTAATTGCCTTGCTGATTTGTTCAAACTTCTTGCAATTTTTAGCTCTTCCATTCGGTGTTATTGGGCATGAAGGAAGTACGATTCTTGTCATTTTGAATGGCTTACGATTATTAAAAGGAAACAAATAAAAACGGGTCCCTCATAGAGGACCCGTTTTTTTCTAATGGTAGCTATTATGCCCGTTCGCACTACTACTCGTTTTATGCTTTGGATGCGAACTGCTCTTTTGTTTATTGTTATTTTTATTGTTGTGGTTCTTTTTATTATTACTCATGAAATATCCCCCCTGTTCCCTATTATTATGGAACAAGAGATCACTTTTCATTACGGGAATTATTGTCACCCGTCCTATAATGATGGAGTAAACCATTAATTTCGCCGCCAAGTAAAATTACCCATCCAGTTAAATAAAACCATAACATTAAAATAATGATACCACCAAGACCACCATATGTATTGGCGTAATTTGCAAACTTATCTACATAATAAGCAAATGAGTACGATACCACAATCCATCCTACAGTAGCAAATACTGCTCCTGAAATGACTTCTCTTCTTTTTAACTTTCGATCTGGTGCAAATGTATATAAAAAACTAAACAATGCAAATAGCACGAAGAAACTCGCTACTAATCGTGTAATGCTCCACACGTAAGAAAAACTATCTGATAAACCAATTGCTTTAAACACCGCTGCCCCAATGACTTGTCCAAACACTGGAACAATTAGCGCAAACACAATCATGAAAATGATTGCTAATGTAAATACGATTGATAGCGCTCTTGTTTTAATAAAAGAACGTGTTTCTGTTATATCATACGCACGATTAAAAGCATTCATAACCGCGTTTACCCCGTTTGAAGCAAACCATAGCATCGATAATAAACCAAATGATAATAAACCACCATTTTGCTCATTTACAACTTTATCAACGTTTACTTCAATTAAGGACATTGCATCTTCAGGTACGTATGGTTCTAATAAATTGAGCACACTTTCTGTTTGAAGGTCAATGAATCCAAGAAGCGTAATTAAGAAAACAAGCCCAGGAAAAATCGCAAGCAAGAAGAAATAAGCGAGCTGTGCTGCCAAGCCCGCTACATCATCGCGCATCGTCCGGTCATATAAATCTTTACCAACCGAATAAGTACGATGTCTCTTCACCTTTTCTAAAATTTTTCTCATATATGTTTAAACGCTTTTCTTCTCTTCTTTATTTTGCTTTAACTCAATGTACGCTTCACTTTTTTTTTCCTCTACATTTGAGTCTTTCATAAATAATTCACGTGCTTCTTTCATACCACCATCTTCAGCAACTACTGGCTCTTCTTCTGCTTTCAGCTCATCTACTTTTGGAGATACAGCTTGAATTTCAATCGTTTCTGGCTTCTCTGCCGGCTCAACTTTTTTCTTACTAAAAATTTCTTTCGTTTCTTTTAACGTTTCTACAACCGACGGCGTCAATTTTTTAATTTCCGCTACTTTCGCTTTCACTACATTTAAATCAGCAAGTTCGCGTCCTTTATCTGTAACAGTTTGCACTTTTTCTTTGATTTTTGCATTTTCACCAATTTCAATCATCTTTGTTTTTGCTTTTTCTGCTGTATTTTTTACTTTTTCACGGTTTTCTTTCTTTAACATAGATACAGCTACACCTGCAGCTACACCAATCGCAATGTTTCGAGCAATATTATTTTTCTTTGCCATATTCCTTCACCCTTTCATTTCTTATGTTAGAAAGTATTTCTTTCTAAGCTTCCTCATATTCCTTGTTCATTTCGAATGAAAGCTAATAGCTTTACACACCCTTCTGTTACAAGGTCATATACTTCTTGGAAATTCCCTGTATAGTAAGGGTCGGGAACGTCTGTCCAGCCACCGTCTGGAACAAAATCGGACAGCCTACCAATATAGCCTCCAGTTTTACCTAAACTTTTTAAATCTGCTATATTCTTGTTGTCCATGGCAATAATATAATCAAACTTTGTTAAGTCTTCTTTTTCTACTTGCCTTGCTTTAATTCCTTCAAAAGTGACTGCATTTTCTTTTAAAATTTTTTGTGTTCCTTTATGTGGCGGATGACCAATATGCCAATCTCCAGTTCCCGCAGAATCAATGACAATTTTCTCTTCGAGTCCCTCTTTTACGACAAGATCTCGAAAAATCGCTTCTGCCATCGGAGAACGACAAATGTTCCCAAGACAAACAAACAATACTTGAACCATATTTTTGTTTCTTCCTTTCTTGGTGCATTTCTTTATATATACTTATAGTATAAACAACCAATTAGTGAATATAAAGGAAATCCCTACTAATTTAATAGGATTGAAAAGATTCGTTAACGAAAATGATAAAAAATGTTAAGATAGCCTTATGTTATTTTAAAGGGGGACACTTCGGTGGATTTATCCGTAAAGTCAGAAGAAAATGTTGAATATATGGTCGAAGCTATTAAAGAAAAATTACGTATGGTTAATGCTGGAGCGATGAGAGCTGCTAGCTTTAATGAAGAAATGTACGAAGACTTACGTGACATTTATGAGCATGTTATGAAACGTGAAACATTCAGCATTAGTGAGATGCAAGCTATTACAGAAGAATTAGGTACATTAATTAAAAAGTAAAAAAAGCCTCTCTTATATGAGGCTCTTTTTTATTTCCAACAAATTCATGACAACTCTTCTCTTTCCCTCAACCAACTGTAAAATATTGTACAATAGAAGTAGAACCTCACCTTAGATTTTTTCTCCATACATACTACTCACAAATAATAGCAACACTACCATTGCTAACTGTTTTTACTGGAGGTGCTTACTTATGAGCAATTGGTACAGTAAGACGAAAGACCAAACATTAATCGACCTAGAAACAAATGAACAACACGGTTTAACAGAAGAAATCGTAAATGAACGTTTAAAGCAATACGGTTCTAATGAATTAGCTACAAAACAAAAACGCACTTTATGGCAGCGCATTTTCGCCCAAATTAATGACGTCCTCGTATATGTCCTTATTATTGCAGCCCTTATTTCTGCCTTTGTAGGTGAATGGGCTGATGCAAGTATTATTGCACTTGTTGTAGTTTTAAATGCTGTTATCGGTGTCGTCCAAGAATCGAAAGCAGAACAAGCTTTAGAAGCACTAAAAAAAATGGCAACACCTAAAGCCATCGTAAAACGTGGCGGTGAGCTAAAAGAAATTCCGTCCGAACAAGTCGTTCCAGGTGATATTGTCATGCTGGATGCGGGACGTTATATCCCATGTGATTTGCGACTAATCGAGACCGCAAATTTAAAAGTTGAAGAATCTGCTCTAACTGGTGAGTCTGTCCCTGTTGATAAAGATGCAATCTACCACCCTTCTATGCAAAGTGATGAGCAAGTACCATTAGGTGATCAAAAAAATATGGCCTTTATGTCTACTCTTGTTACATACGGACGAGGTGTCGGTGTTGCCGTTGAAACTGGAATGAACTCACAAATTGGTAAGATTGCTACCCTTTTACATGAAGCAGACGATGATATGACACCACTTCAAAAAAGCTTAGCACAAGTCGGAAAGTATTTAGGCTTTGTCGCTGTTGCTATTTGTATCGTTATGTTTCTCATCGGTTTTTTACAAGGCCGGGATACGTTAGAAATGTTTATGACTGCTATTAGTTTAGCTGTTGCAGCTATTCCAGAAGGCTTGCCAGCTATCGTTTCCATCGTTCTTGCAATTGGTGTGCAGCGTATGATTAAACAAAATGTTATTATTCGTAAACTACCAGCTGTCGAAGCTCTCGGTTCTGTCACAATTATTTGTTCAGATAAAACAGGTACATTAACACAAAATAAAATGACCGTTACTCACTTTTATAGTGATAACACATACGATCGCTTAGAAAGTTTAAATGTAAATAATGATGCGCAGCGTCTATTGTTAGAAAATATGGTGCTATGTAATGATGCGTCTTACAACAACGAATCACAAACCGGAGATCCTACTGAAATTGCTCTTCTCGTTGCGGGAAGCTCTTTTAACATTCAAAAGGACGATTTAGAAAATAAGCATAAACGTGTTAACGAAATACCTTTCGATTCAGATCGTAAAATGATGTCAACAGTGCATACATATGATGAAAGCTACTACAGTATGACAAAAGGCGCCATTGATAAACTTTTACCTCACTGTACCCATATTTTTAAAAACGGCAAAATCGAGGTTTTAACTGATTCTGACACAAATCAAATATTAGAAGCCGCCGGGGCAATGTCTCAAGAAGCTTTAAGAGTACTTTCATTCGCATTTAAACAATACAACTCAAGCGATGTGGATATAGAGCATCTTGAAGAAAACCTCATCTTTATCGGTCTTGTCGGTATGATTGATCCACCGCGTATAGAAGTAAAAGATTCTATTACAGAATGTAAAAAAGCCGGTATCCGTACAGTTATGATTACTGGTGATCATAAAGATACCGCCTTTGCAATTGCCAAAGAACTTGGTATTACGGAAAAAGAATCTGAAGTTATGATTGGAACTGATTTAGATAACATTTCAGATGCAGAATTAGCAAATAAAATTAATCATTTAAATGTCTTTGCTAGAGTCTCTCCAGAACATAAAGTGAAGATTGTAACAGCTTTACGTGCGAAAGGAAATATCGTTTCTATGACTGGTGATGGTGTCAATGATGCTCCATCTTTAAAGCAAGCAGATGTTGGCGTAGCGATGGGCATTACAGGAACAGATGTTGCAAAAGGGGCAGCGGATGTAGTGTTAACAGATGATAATTTCTCATCTATCGTGAAAGCTGTTGAGGAAGGTAGAAATATTTATCGTAACATAAAAAAATCAATTCTCTTCCTACTCTCTTGTAACTTTGGAGAAATTATTGCTTTATTTTTAGCGATTTTACTTGGCTGGGCGACACCATTACGCCCAATCCATATTTTGTGGGTCAATTTAATTACTGACACACTTCCTGCACTATCACTTGGCGTTGATCCTGAAGATTCAGATGTGATGAAAGAAAAGCCACGCCGTGCGAAAGAAAGCCTATTTAGCGGTAGCGTCCCTTTTCTTATTTTCAATGGCGCTCTAATTGGACTTTTAACGCTAGCAGCCTTTATCGTTGGGGCAAAATTCTATACTGGAGATACAAATTTATTCCCTCTTTTCCCAGAACGAATTGATGAAGATGCTCTATTACATGCTCAAACAATGGCATTTGTTGTTCTTAGTTTCTCTCAGCTCGTTCATTCATTTAACTTGCGTTCAAGAACGAAATCGATTTTTTCAATTGGGATCTTTACAAATAAATATTTAGTCTTCTCCCTTCTTATCGGTGTTCTTATGCAAGTTTGTATCATCTCCATCCCGTCCCTTGCAAATATATTCGGTGTGCATGCATTAACGATGCGAGATTGGGGATTTGTTCTTTTATTAAGTATCATTCCACTTGTTGTGAATGAAATCATTAAATTAGCGAAGAAAAACTAAAAGGCAATGAGGACTATTCCTCATTGCCTTTTCATTTATCCTTGTAATTCTTTTTTAATGTTCTCTGTTAATGTAGCCATACGTTTGCGGCTTTCTTCACGCTCACGTTTATTTTGTTCTTCAATTTGTTGTGTTTCTTGCATGCCTCTTGAAATAATGTTCCAAGTTTCCTCAAGTGTTTCCATCTTAATACTAGAAGAACCTGATAATCTTGCTACTTCCACACTTTGCGTTGCGATGTTCTGTGCATTTTTCTTAAGTAATTCATTTGTACGGCGATCCAGTTCAGCCATAGAATCTGCCACAAGCTTTTGACGCTTCGCATTTACCGCCTGAATGATACCATTTTTAAAGATAGGAATCGTTGTAATAAATGCGGTATTGATTTTACCAATTAATTTATTATTACCACGTTGAATCATACGAATTTGTGGCGCTGTAAGTAGTGCAACCATACGCGCTTTTTCTAAATCATCAATACGCTGTTCTAAAATTTCAACAGAGTTTTTAAGTGATTCTAATTCAATACCTGCTATTTGATCATTATTACGTACGCGCTCTTCATACATTGGAACTAACTCTGTATTTAAACGCTCTAATAACATTTCTCCTGCTACTACATACTTTTCTAAGTCTAAGTAATATTTTAAGTTTTGCTCATATAAACCATCTAACGTACCAATTGATTTTTTCATTTCATCTTGATACTTCGTAATTTCCACATACACTTTATCAATTTCACGGCCCATCGTTTGATACTTACTAAAGATTTGTTCAATCATTTTATCCGCTTTTTTGAACATACGTGAGAAGAAACCACTTTTCTCTTCTGCAAAGTCTTTGCTATCAAACCTGTCCATAATCTTACCAAGTTGTTTTAATAATTCACCTGAATCTTCTATTTTTGATAATGACATTGTATGTAAAATTTGATCAGCAAAACGTGAAATTTCCATAGAAGGTTCTTTTCCAAGTTCAATTAATTCTAACTGATCTTTAATATCTACCGCATTATAAATACGTTGTACATCCGCATCTTGTCTAAGTTGTAAGCGAACATCTTGTGCTGTTTGCTCATTTAATTCTGTTTTCGAATCTAGTACGACTGGGTTATTCATATGGTATTCTCCCTTTCCTTATAAAAATGGACGAAATAGTCCTTTTATTGTTTGTGATAAATTTTTATAGGCTGATGAACCATGAAACTCAAGATCGAAATTAACTTCTTCAAGCCAATGTGAATCAAATGCTCCTGCTTCAATATACGGTTCAATATCGTTTCTTCCCGTTGGGTTGAAATGGAATACATCTACTCCAATTTGATTTAAAAATAGTAATAAAACAGCATCAGAGCGAGTTAATTCTCCACTCTTCTCATTATTAAATATAACAATTTTCGGTACATCTTGTGAATAATCAAATTTCTCAAGCTGTTCTAAAATATTCGGTGGTATTTGAGAGAGTTGTGCGAAAACATATAGCGCTACATCTTGTTTCGTTTCTTTCGCAATTGGTTTACACATTTCACTTTCACACGTATGGATAATCGCCTCTGCAATCCCATGTTGTAAACCTTCCGGTAAACGCTTATGTGGCCACCAATGGCTATTCATAATTAGATCTGGATGTAATTTCCCCCCGCGGTCTAATGCATCTCGATAATGATATTGGAAATTTGCTTTTTGTTCTTTCGTAAACGGGAATGTATTAATTAATACACTGTTATCAAATGATGTAACCGCCTTTAATCGTTGAAAATATTCTTTATCATTCTTTGAAACACCTGATATTTTCGCAAATAAAGAAGGAATATAAATATGTTTATTTTCAACAAAGAATGTCGGGCGTACAAACGCCTTTTCCTTCGTAATTAAAAAGAGTTCATCGTATGTTGTTTTTAAGGTACGAGCTACAGGCGTATAGGAACGGAATTGCCACGGCTTGTATAATAGTGAATTATCATGGTGAAGTACTTGTTCAATTTCTTTTGAAGCTTGATATGCTACTGTTGCCACACGCTCGCGGCGGCGATCTGGAAATGGTTCAAGAGAAATGCGACCCGGATGAGACACAATAAAAGTTCTTCCCTCTTCATCAACATTCTCAAATCCATCTTTTCCTTCTGGATGATAATAAAGTACATCGCAGCCGAGCATAATAAGAAAGTATAAGAAATATATACGGCTTTCCTGTGCATCACCGTACCAAACGATACGCGGCATTTGTTTCTTATAATTAATCGTAGAAAACCACTTCGCTACGTAATTTTCGCTTAATTTAATTATGTCGATTAAGAAACGACGGAAGCCTTCTGTCTTTAACGACTGATTATGTTGTTTCTCATATAATTTCAATACTGAAATAAACGTCGTATGTATATAATGCTGTAAATCAGGATTGTCTACTTTCGGTAAAAGTTGTTTCCCAGATAAGTGCGCCACTAGCCTATTTACTGTCAAACCATTTGGTGCTTCTTGATGTAATCCGAACACTTCTTGAATATGACGAAGTTTTTCCGAATCAATCACTTTGTTTAAATTTTGTTCGTGTAAAACTTCGATTCCTTTCGCCTCACTATAATCAAATAGGTCATTAAAATATTCATCTACATCATTAGGAACGCCAAGGATTCGACATGCTATATAACTAAATTTCATCTCATTCTCTGTCAGCTCATATTGTGGACGTTTTTCTAAAAGTGTTTCAAATTGCTTTAAATCTGATTCATCTTGTAATGCATATGGTTGAAGTGTAAAACGTGAAAACACAACAGTTCACCTCCAAAAACATTTACGTTTTTTCTAAGTCCTTCTTCTATTATAAACTATTTTTGGTTATAAAAAATGGGCGCTCGTAAAACGAGCAAACCCATTTCAATTATTTATGATTATTTTTAGTAGCTGCAACTTCTTCTTTAGCTTGTCCAGAATTCTTCATGTAGTGAAGTATAAATGTTGCTCCAAATGCTACAACTAAAATAATAAAGAACAATGTATGACTTACTTCAATATGAATAACAGAGAGTAACATTTTTGCTGCAATAATTAAGATTAAAATATATGCTGTCGTTTCAAGTTCTGGAATACGCTCTAACAATTTTAAGAATACACCAGCGATACCGCGCATCATTAAAATACCAAGCATTCCACCTAATAATAGAATCCAAACTTCATTTGATACACCAAATGCAGCAAGTACGCTATCTACAGAGAACGCGATATCCATTAATTCAACCATCGCAACTGTTCCCCAGAAGACACCAAACATTCTGAAGAGAATACTATTTTGGTTCATACCATGAGCTTCCTCTTCTTCTGCATTACCTTTTCTTTTATCAATGAAGTATTTAACTGAAAGCCAAGCTAAGTAAAGTGCACCTAACACTTTTACCCATGCTAACTTAATTAAGAACATTCCAATTCCAATTGCAATAAATCGGAATACATAGGCTCCAATAAGTCCATAGAATAATGCTTTTTTACGTTTTTCTTCCGGAAGGTGTTTTACCATTACTGCTAATACAAGTGCGTTATCAGCAGATAATAATCCTTCAAGTACAACAAGTGTACCAATTAATCCCCAAGATACTGGATCCTGCAACACTTTAATCCACATGTCCAAGTCGAAAAACTGAGCATACGTATCAAGGATTCCTTGCAAAATACTCATCTTACCTTTATCCCCTATTCTTTGCTAGATTTATAGAAAGGTCAAAAAAAGGAAACGAATATCGTTTCCTTTCTTATGCATCCAAGCCATACGCTCTTACAAGCGCACCTAAGCCACCTTGGAATCCACTTCCTACTGCATTAAACTTCCACTGTCCATTATGACGGTATAATTCACAAAAGACAACTGCTGTTTCGATGGAGAAGTCTTCCCCTAAATCAAAACGAAGAACTTCTTCGTTTGTTTCTTCATTTGCTAAACGAACGAACGCATTTCCTACTTGTCCAAAGTTTTGATTACGGCCTTCTCCATCATAAATTGTAACTGTAATAGCAATTTTATGAACATCTGCTGGAACCTTTTTCAAATCTACAACAAGTTGTTCATCATCCCCGTCGCCTTCACCTGTACGGTTATCTCCTGTATGTAAAACAGATCCACAGGGAGACTGTAAATTGTTATAGAAGATAAAATCAGTTTCTTTCGTACATTTTCCGTTCGCATCTAATAAAAAAGCAGATGCATCTAAATCGAAATCTGATCCACCATCATAAGATTTAATATCCCAACCAAGACCGATTACTGCTTTTGTTAAACCAGGGCTTGTCTTACCTAAATCAATCTTCTGCCCTTTTTGCAATTGAATTACCATTTATATTCACCTCTATATTTTAATATTTAAAAATATATCCATCAGTAAACATCTGTTTCACCGATGGATATATAAAGTGAAACTTTAATCAGCCCTCACCAATCAGGCTTTTGCGGGCAGTTGATCCCCACCTAACTTCTTTGCTCTCGCTAAATTTTGAGGTGGGGGTCTACTGCCCGGCGAATAGCCGGGCAAATCTATTACTCTACATCTAAACCGAAATTATTACATAGAGACGCTAATCCACCTTGGAATCCACTTCCGATTGCATTGAACTTCCAGTCGCCTGCATGACGGTATAATTCACCTACTACAACAGCTGTTTCAATAGAGAAATCTTCTCCTAAATCGTAACGAATTAATTCTGCATTCTTTTCTTCATCTAAAATACGTACGAAAGAGTTAGAGACTTGTCCGAAGTTTTGGCTACGGCCTTCTCCGTCATAAATTGTAATTGTGAAGCAAATACGTTCGATATGTGCAGGTACATTTTTCAAATCTACTTTAATCGCTTCGTCATCACCTTCACCGTCACCAGTTCGGTTATCTCCTAAATGCTCTACAGCACCATTCGCACCTTTAGGGTTATTATAGAAAACGAAATCCTCTGCACCTGAAACTTTACCGTTAGCACCTACTAAGAAAATACTAACATCTAAATCGAAATCGTTTTGTCCGTCATAACGATTCGTATCCCAACCAAGTCCTACAAGAACTTTTGAAAGACCCGGATTCGTTTTTGTTAAGTCTACCTTTTGTCCTTTTTTCAATGAAATTGATGCCATATTCAATTCCTCCTCGGTTTATTTTATTGATAACGTGATACAATCTCACTTAAGTTTTTATCTTGTGTGCCTTCTCCAACAGCTGAAAACTTCCATTCACTTCCGTGGCGATACATTTCACCTGCGATTAGAGTCGTTTTGCCAGCATAATTATCCGATAAATTATAGCGCGCTAATTCTTCGCCAGTTTGCGGGTTTTGAATACGAATATATGCATTACGAATCATCCCGAAATCTTGACGACGATTTACACAGTCATAAATATTTACAACGAATACTAAACGATTAATACGGCTCGGAACTTTATGTAATTCTACGAAAATTGTTTCGTCATCACCAGCACCTTCACCTGTTAAATTATCTCCTGAATGAATAATACTACCACAAGTAGAAAGCTTGTTTCCGAAGTAAACTAAATCGTTTTTGTTTACAAAACGATCCCCTTCTAACATAACAACAGATGCATCACAATCTACATTTGGTTTACTTCCAAATAATGAAGACAGAAACCCACCTGATTGCCCAATTGGATCCCAGCCTAAGCCAACCTGTAGTTTTGCTACTTTTGGTTGTCCTTTCGTTAAATCAATCTTTTGACCTTTTTCTAAAATAATAGGCATGAAGTTTCTTCCTTTCTACAAAGCATTTTCCAAGACGGAAAATATTGTATTCTTCCCTTATATTGTAGCATTATTTACCTAGTGATAAAAAGGATAAATTCTCAGTTATATGAAAACATTCATATAATTTACTTATAATGATGTAAGAAGTGGTAAATAGAACCAATCATTCCTGCACAATTACCGTTTTGTGCAAGTTCAATCTCACAATTACTATAAATCTCTTTGTGTAAATATTTTTCTACCTCTTCTTTTACTTCTTTTAAGAACTTATTTCCTCTATCAGTAATTCCGCCACCTATAACAATCATTTCTGGATTAAAACTATAAGCAAGATTACTAATTCCAATAGCTAAATGTTTAAAGAAAACTTCGACAGCTTGCGCAACTCCCCTATCGCCTTTATCATACAATTCGAAAATTGTTTTTCCATTCCAATCACTTTCACCTTTATATTTTCGTACAAGATGAATTAACCCTGAAATGGAAGCAACCTCTTCAAACGTTTTACCTTCTATTAACATATTTCCCCATTCACCAGCACTAAATGAATGTCCTCGGTACAACTCTCCATCTATAAAAATTGCTCCTCCAATACCGGTTCCAAGAGTAAGCATAATAAAATTTCTTTTTCCGTTTCCAATACCCTTCCATGTCTCTCCCAAAGCTGCACAATTCACATCATTTTCAACGGACACAGGAACTTGTAATACCTCTTGCAATCTATCAATAATAGGAATAGTCGCGTAGTTCGGAATATGCTCCACTCCTCCTGTTACAACCCCTTTATAAATATTAACAATTCCCGCAGTACTAATGCCAATTCCCGAAATCGTATGTTCATTCATTAATTTTTTGGATAGAAGAATAAGTTTTTGAATGATTTGTTCCCCACCCAAATGAATTTCTGTTGAAACTTTTTTATGCTTTAATACCGTCCCTGTTTCTGAAACAATTCCATATTTAATTTGCGTACCACCAATATCAAATGCAATATATTCTTTCATCTGCTGTCACTTCCTCTACTGTAATGAGTGTAAAATCCCCACCACTCTACTATTATAAAGAATTTACACTAACTCTTTTCTCTCTTTAGAAATACACCACCTTTTTCTATATATAGTTTTTTTTGCATAAAACTCTTTTTCCTATGAAATATTACAAAGGGATGTATTTTAGATGGAATATTAATTTTTCAGGAGGAAATCCATGACGAAAATCTTTATTTTAGCATCAACACTTTCTTTATCTTTTTTTAGTGGGTTAAATATCGGTAATGCAGCAACGGAAAACTTCTCTCCAGTAACAAACGCGATTGTACAAAATAACGATCATTTAGCAGAAGGTAACTCAAAAGATAATAATAAACCACCAGGAAACAGTGGTTCTCAGGACGATAGTGGTTCTGGTGGCAATGGCTCTGGCGGCAACGGTTCT
>NZ_QNUD01000036.1:0-10988 GCF_008042405.1 Bacillus sp. SH7-1 | reverse complement strand
TATATATACAGATTAAATATTATCATAGAGGAAATTAAAGTAAATAGAAAATGCCTAATTGCATATTTAAATAGCAAGATACCACCACATATCTCATTAACTAAAAAAAATAAGCTGACCTTTCAAAGAAATTACCTCTAAAAAAGAAAAATTCTATTTAGAGGGTATATCAAAAACTTAGCTTGATGGTGATGGGATAGTACCACATCACCATCAACTTAAGGAAATAAGTTCCCCCAAAACATAATTCAATTAAATTCCAAGTTTATAAAAACAAATTTCCATTTAGAGGGTACTTTAAAATCTTAGCTTGATAGCAAAACATATACTTATATAAGGGTTTTACCTAAAATAGTTCGCCAGTCATTACAGTCATAAACTCCTTAAAAAACTGTTCATAATTCATTTGTATTGCAATCCTATGTTTTGGACGATTACCGAATGTTTCTGGTTCAAAGGTAGATCTAAAATCTCCTATACTTTGTCCTCTTACAGTATCCCGTACATTAACTGTGACTGCTGATTGATGGTAGGTGAAAATATCATCACGATTAATCGCAATTAAAGTAAGTACATCATGAACCGGGCTACCTTGTATTCCAGGCACTTTTTTTTGATAAAATTGATAATAGTAATAGTCTAAAAGAGGCTTTAAAAATTTAGTTTTCCCTTTAGAGTGGATATAATTGACCATTTCCGGTGTTACAATAGCCGATTGTGTAACATTTAAAGGATAAATTGATAGATTCTTTGCGTATCTCATTACAATATTGACCGATCCCGGATCACCATAAAAGTTAGCTTCAGCAATGGGAGTAACATTTCCTGGATATAGAAAAGCTCCTCCCATAATATAATAAGAATGTACATATTCCATCACATCACCATAAAGAAGAAATAAAGTTGCAAGTGAAGTTAGCCGTCCGGTATTCACGATAATAAGTTCATTTTTATGCTGTTTAATAAGTGTGAGAACCTCAAAAAAATTCTCGAATTTCTGTATCTCTAATCCTGGATAAATGGGCCCTATCCCAAATTTACCGTGAACTTCTGGATAAAAAGTTTCAGCTTCTGAAGACATGGAATGCTCCGCCCCACCAAAAACTTTTATATATTCTTTACCTACACTTTTAAGTAAAAAGCGTACATTTCTAACAACTTCAGCTTTAGGTACGTTCCCATAGTCAGCAACAATTCCTATAACATCAATTTTATCTGTCAAATGCGCATATATAATAGCTATCGTATCGTCAATCCCGAAATCCCCAAAAAACAGTACTTTTTTCCCCATACAATGTTGCTCCTTAATTTTACTAGTTTTCAAAACGGATTATAATTATGGATCGTAGGATAAGTTTGTTCTCATGTTTATTTGTAGTACGGTATATGAATGAATTCATCTAGTTAACATACACTTTCGTTAATAATGAGCAAATTCCTTTTGTATGAAATGAAATAGTATAGAATTACTCACCTTAACAAGTTTTTTCTGATACCCTATACTCATTATATGGTCCTCAAAATGAATAAAATACATTATTCTTTCTGTAGAATTATAGGTAAGGATAACGTATTTTTCGTTATATAGATATTGCAAAGTTTAGCTTGATAGCGATGTGGTGCTACCCCATGCCCATCAACTTAAGAAAACAGATTCACCCCAAAACGAAAAAATGGGCTTAATTCTCATATATAACTGTCGAGAGATAATTTTTTGTTTTAGTGGTACTTCAAAATATTAGCTTGATGGCGATGGGACTGAACCCCTAATAATTTATTTTAATAATGACTCTTTTCATAAAATAAAAATCAGTTATCAGTCTAAACCATTTTTTAAATCTAACAATAACAAGTGTGCTTCTTTACCTTTCAGATAGTCTCTATTATTCTAATTTCTTCATTTCTTTCAGCCGTGCTATCTCCTTTTCTGAAGCATTTTCTATTTTATACAGTTCATAGCTACCCTTTATCTCATCTATCACTACAAATTCAACTTCATTTCGAACATAGCTTTTAGTTTTCTCCTTTTTATAACCAATAACATTATCTAATATAGTTTCTCCACTATCTTTTTTATATAAATTATAACTAACAGGTGGACGGCCAATTACATACTTATTATCAGAAAATCCGACTATATCATCCCTCCCTAATCCTGTCGAAACACTCCAGACAAAAATAATCTGAAATATAGAATAAACAACAATACCGCATAAGAAAAAAAATAGGATTAATTTAAAAAATAACTTTAAAAGTATCCTGCCCAAAAACATTCCCTCCCATTTCACCTCGAGATAGCAAGAACAAAAATTGAATTTTGTACGCTAAGGAACCGAATTTTTTAGATTGTTGAAATCAATCCCCCGTCAGTGCCATAAGAAAAAGAGTTACCGTAGTAACCCTATTGCTTATAATACACGTCATTGGGAGAAGCTATGGATGAATAAAATCAATCTATGAAATTTCCCACAACCTTTTAACCTCCACCAATTCCTGTCCATTGAATTCCATTCTATATATATCGGGTTTTGATGTCTGTAGTAAAAAATCCAAGTCATACTTACTGTCATAATACCCCATCATCAAAGTCATAACAGCTCCATGAGTGCCTAATACTACTTTCTGCCCTCGATAGGTATTTAATAATTCTTCTAAGACTTTTATAGCACGTTTCTGACATTCGACATTAGACTCTCCTCCCATTAAAGCAAAATCGGGGTCTAAGAATGACTTTTTTATCAAAGGGAATAATTCTTTATCCGACATTCGTTCCTCTTCAGCAATAAAAACTCTTTCTTTTAAGTCCTCAAATACTAAAACTTCTTGTCCTATTTGCTTCGCTAACTGCTGAACAGTTAGAATTGAACGATCGTATGGACTTGAGATAACAACGTCGATTCCCTCATCTTGTAATGCATCTGTTATTCGTTGAACATCTAATTTTCCTCTTTCAGTTAATCCTCTTGTTTGTTCTTTCCCAAATTTCGGTGAATCCCCGTGTCTCACCATATATATGAAAGTTTTCATAATTACCTCCAAAGTTTTATAATCCCTCTTTACACAACTATCCTACGATTCTATAGAAAGAATATTGTATATTTCATTTTAAGCATTATATTATATTGAAATTTTATTCAATCTTTCCTGTGATTGACTATTAGTTCTAACAAACAGGCCCTTATATAGGAAAAATGCCCCTACTATTACAATCATACCAATATAAACAGACATCATCGTAGGAATTAAGAATGCACCGACGATAATAGTCATTCTTGCAATTAGATCCGCCCCAATATATGATAGACCCGCAAAGGCTGAATATGATCCTCTCTTGTCAGCAGGAATCATATTAGCTTGTTCTGCATTTAAGATTGGGGAGTAGACAAGTTCACCAACAGTGGCAATAAAATTAAAAATAATCAGTACGTACCAAGTGTTTGCAGATGTTACTGTCACATAGCCTACACCATAGAGAACAAGACCTAAAATTAACGCTCTTTTTCCACTTAAACGATTTGTAAATTTATTTACAATAAACGTTAAACATACTACCAAAAGCATATTTTGTATGTTAAGAATACTTAGCATCCGCACCCCTACTATTTCAAAGTTCCCAATGCTTATTGGATTGAATGTTTCTGAAAGTCGTACACCAATATAACTGTTTAAAGAAAACTCTGCCGCAAATATGCAGGTAGATCCTATTACAACTTTTAAAAATGCTCTATCTTGAATAGCAACTTTATAGTTTTGAATTAGATCAAGTACTATATTTCCATGCCTTTTTTCTAGGCACTCTTTAACTTCTGCAACTAGCCAAATTTTATAAGCAATTGGTAATGTAGCAGAAACAAAAGTCAGTAATATAAATAACTCTTTTTGATGATGAATGTATAAAAAACCACCTAATGCTGCACCAATTGCCATAGAAAGATTCATAAGCCAATAGTCAATTGTATAGACAGCCTTTCGATTTTCCGGTGTAGTTGAATCTATGATGATAGCTTGCATGGATGGTCGCCCCAGACTGCTAGTTATTATAAAACCTACATAAGCGATTGCAAATAACCAAATTATCTTATTTGTAGGAAATAAGCTTAAAGTCATAAATAAAAACATTAAAGTACTAGAAAAAGAAGTTAATAATAAGATTTTCTTTCGTTGAAATCGATCTGAAATGTAACCTCCAATTAAATTTGAAAAAAAACTTAAAATAACCGTTAAGATTAAAAATAACCCAGCCCATACTTTATTTATTTCTTGAGCAAAAAACAATGCCATGAAAGGCATTACTGCTGATGTAACAGCACGATTAAAAAATGATGTAATTAAGCGTACTTTTATATTTTGCTCAAATTCTTTCCAATTCATCGTATCTCCTCCCCTTGTCTAGTGATATATTAAACTAGACTTATCAAATTAAAAATGGACACCTTCATAAAAACATGTCCACTTATAAAAGGAGATAGGAAAATGGATAAAACTTTACTGAATCTATGGCAATCATTTTCTTCAGGAAATATAAAAATACAAGACCTAGCAGATTTTTTAAATTTAAGTACAAAGCAAACAGTACGTTACTTACATAAATGGATGGATGAAGGTTGGCTGACTTTCACTCCTGGAAAAGGTAGAGGAAATCCCTCCTCTCTCCAATGGTTGAAAAATATAGAACAAATCTATGAGTCACAAGTAATGGAAATTATGGACCAACAGCCTGTTGAAAAAAGTAGTAAATATTTACTATATAATTGGTCTCCAAACAGTAAACTACGCTTGATGACTAAGTTTCATTCAAAATTTGGCTATATACATAACTCAGATGATAAATTAATTATTCCTAGAAGAAAGCCCTTTTTAACAACACATCCGCTCGAGGCTGCCGATGTGCATAGTGCACATATTGTCGCGAACGTTTTCAATCGACTTGTTTATATGGATAAAAAGGGGAACATATTCCCTGAAATAGCTCACAGTTGGGATTTAACTCAATCTACGCTTAGACTATATTTAAAAAAGTCTATAAAATTTCATGATGGATCCATCTTAACAGCGTCTGATGTGAAACTATGTCTCTCAAAATTACGCAGTCATACATACTATAAAGACTTATGGGCACCCATAGAAAAAATAGAAGTTGTTTCACCATTAATTATTGATATACATTACCCAAAGGGGTGTAGTTATTGTTTACAAATGTTATGCATGATAAATACAAGTATTTATAAAGAAAATAACGATCAAATCATAGGAACCGGTGGTTTTTATATAGGAGAGAATAACCCGGAAAAAACATCATTAATAGCATTTCATGATTATTTTCAAGAAAGACCTTTGCTAGATATAGTAGAATTTATTCAGGTCCCTCTAGAATTTGATACTATTTATCAATCTTCCCAACACCATAAATGTAATTCTACCTTTCAAGTAGAAAGGAATTCAGGTTTTGGCGTTATAATTATGAATGCTTGGCGCGATTCTTCCATTCAGCACATAGATGTTCGTAATTACTTACATTCAATTATCGCTAACAATATAAATCATATTCATGAATATGATTCTCAAAAAAAACCAAATGTTAATAGCTGTTTGAAAGACATAGATCATCAAGTCAAGATTCCAAAAAGAAACCGTCCCGAATTTAAAGAACCACTTATTATAAAAGCTACTCAGTATACAGAAGCGACTACAAAATGGTTAATGCATATCTTAGAAAAAGAAAATATACCTTTTCAAGTTAAATGGGTTCCCTTTGAAAACTATCTTAGGGATGAAAAGCTTAATGAACAAGTCGATCTTTTTATTCATGGTGAAGTATTCGAGATGAATCAAGAGATATCATTTTATTATTTTTTAACAGCTAGATATTCACCATTAGCTAAAGTGTTAAAAACAAATAAATCACTAAGAAAACAACTATCTAAATATAAACATACACCTTTTGAAGAGTGGGATTTGTTAAATAAGAATCTTGAAAAAGAACTGATAGAATCCTCTATTATGGTTCCCTTATACTATGAAACACGGCAAATTCCTTTTTCATCAGATTTAACGAATATTAAGATGAAATATTTTGGGTATGTGGATTTTTCTCAACTTTGGATAAGACCTTTAATTTAAGATTCACAAGAAACCTAATCCACTTGTAATAATTATTACCCTATTTAATTTCCCTGAGGCCAAAGGGAAATTTTTGGAGAGTACGGATACATCGCTATCAGGTCAATTAAACTGGTATCTTAGAATCATCAACTTAAACAATAAATAACACCATCTCCATTTTTTCAATCTTTTGAAGGACTCACAAAACAAAATTATTATCTCTCCATTGTTAGCTATGAGAAATTAGCTCGTTTTTTCATTTTGGGGAACCATCGATTTCTAAGCCTGATGATGATGTGATGCAACCTCAACTTGGTAAAATATCATTTGAATGGGAGTCCAATACATATTATTAAAGTTAAAGTGGTTCGAGTCGGAGGACGGCACCTTAGGGTGTCTTTTTTTATTTTCACCCGACAAAATATGACAATAAACAAATAGCTTGTTTGCTACCATGGGGTGAGAAATCTTACATTTTGAAAGGGGATATAATATGAGCAACACCCGAGAAGAAAAAAGACAAAATGAACGTTCACAAGAAAGATGGTATAAAAAAATTATAGGGTTCCGTTCCGGCACTAAGTGGAAAATGGTTGTTGCATGTTTTGTATACCTCACTATTATCGGTGGAATAGCTGGAGCCTTTAAAGATGAGAAAAAAGATTCATACCAGGCAACTGCTGATGTTGAAAACGAACGAAAAGAAGCAATAAAAAAAGCTCAAGATGAAGATAAAGCAAAAGCTGATGAAGAGAAAAAGAAACAAGAAAAAGAAGTTGCTGCACAACCTGTAGAGAAAAAAGAGGAATCACTTGAAGATAAGGTTAAAAAGCTTGCTAGCAACGAATTTGGCAAGGGAAAAGTTGAATCTGTTAAAGTGAATGACAACTTAGGGACTGAAGATACAAACGATAAAATTGTATTAATAACTGCTGAAGCCAAAGAAAACGTATCAGCAAATTACACTAAAAAAGGCATGTGGATTGCTACAATATCTATATTAAAAGATTTAAAAAATGAAAAAAACATAAGCGAAATTGCTTTCTTTTATAAATATCCACTAGTGGATCAATACGGTAACGAGAAAAAGGATAATGTCATGAAAATCACACTTAATCGCGAAACACTAGAAAAGATCAATTACGATAACTTTTTACATAACAACTTGCCTAAAGTAGCTAATCAATATTGGGAACACCCTGCATTAAGTAAGAAATAATTAGCACTCGAAAGGGTGCTTTTATCTTGCTCTAAAAAATAAATAACATTAGGGGTGAAGTGCATGAGAAAGGGATTTATTGTAGGATTACCACTTGCTACATGTCTTGTTTTCGCGGGCTGCTCAGCTGATATGAAAGTTGTAGAACAAGATGCTACAGAGAAATTGAAAGATAGCAAGTTGTCACCGTATATTGAAGAGGCTAGTTACAAAGCTGGTAACAGAAATAAAAATGAAACTTCAGTAAACATCAAAATAAATGCGGAGGAACGATTCTCTGACCTAGAAAAAGTGGAGAAATATGAGGTAATGAGTGACGCCATTACAAAATTAGTAGGGGCCTCTAACCTAATTAAATGTGGAGACGATAAATTCTGTATTTATGATAATATACAGATATCTTATAATAATGACATTTATAAAATGAGTGTTATTGATAAGGAATTAGTTATTAATGATAAAGAAAGATACACAAAATCAGATTACAAAAATGATTTGGATTACCTAAACAAAACTGTTGGTTTAAAATAAAGCTTAATCAAAAAAGTATCCCATCCCCATATTATATGGTAAATACAAAGACTCTATTTTGAAAAAAGTTTAATCAAAATAGAGTCTCTTGTTAGAAAGCTAAATTTAGTTTTTATAAAAAAGATTGATCAAAACCCATAATCTTATCTATTATAAGAATTTACTTATACCTAACCTATTCTTCAAACCAAAACAGAACTTCAATAGGTGCTTTTAAAACCTTCGCAATATCATATGTAAGTTTAAATGAAGGATTATATTTTCCATTTTCGAGATTTCCAATTGTTTCTCTTCTAACACCTACCTTATTAGCTAAATCTTCTTGAGACATATTTAGCCTTACCCTATATTCTTTCATTCGAGTCTTAAGTGGCATCTTGCATCCCTTTCTTTTCTCTATGCTCAAATACTTCTAAATTAATTATGAATGTGCCTAAAGGTATGGAAAATGAAATTATAACGAATAACCGAATTATATGTACATTTTCAAATATAAAAACACTTAAGAGTAGTATACTGCCTAGTACTATTGCTACGAAAAAAGCTCTTGTAGCGGCGATCCGAACATGCAGCATAAACAGCTCATCTGGTACTACTCTTGCATATGCGAAGAAGAAAAAGAAACCGAAAAAATAATATGCCCATAAAATATTACCTAAAAATGTAAGCGGACCTAAAAAACCCAAAAAACCAAGAAATCCTAAATATGCTAATTTATTTTTCATATAAACCCCCTATGTGATATATTTCGCTCTTTATGTTATAAATATATCACATAAATTTGATAATAAAAAGGACAGAAAACAGTACAACAGTTTTATAAACGTCGTAAATTTATCTAAAAGTTACATCAATATTACTTAACATGAGAAAATAATATTCAGGTGAGAGTCCAATACATATTATTAAAATTAAGATGGTTCAAGTCGGAGGAAGGCACCTTAGGGTGTTTTTTTAAGGTAATACATCAATATTTTCTTTTTACAATTGGTATGTAACGATATCTAATGGGCTTTTGAGCAGTACGATGGACGTCAACAAGATTGTAGTTCCATTGTACTTGAAAACGCTAGATATACTATGATTTGATTTCATCATAAAAGAAATTATTTCCAAAAACTATCGGTAATGTTTGACATAATTTTACCATTCCTACCAGCGAGAGCAAACGTTCTCTTTTTTTTATTTCCGTTCGACAAAATTCGACATACTAGTTGTAACTGTTTCTGTTATGATAGTTTCGGAAATCTTACAATTTATCACTGGAGGAACTACATAATGGGTAAAATTTTTAAGTTTGGGTGTTTAGGATTTATCGGTTTAATCGTACTTGGTGCTATTGCGGCGGCATTAGGTGGAGGGGATGACAAGAAAGAAACAACTTCTTCTGAACCAAAGCAAGAGACACAAGCTCCGGCTACTAAAGAAGAGCCTAAAAAAGAAGAAGTGAAGAAAGAAGAACCTAAAAAAGAGGAAGCTCCAAAAAATAAACCTGGGATTAGCAAAGCTGAATTCGATCAAATTCAAAACGGAATGAGTTATGACGAAGTTAAAGCTATCATCGGTAGCGACGGGGAAGTTTTATCAGAGTCTGGTCAAGCTGGCGAACAATTCCATACAATCATGTATAAATGGGATGGAGAAAAAGGTTTTGGCGCTAATGCGAACTTCATGTTCCAAGAGGGTAAACTACAAAACAAATCTCAATTCGGTTTAAAATAATAGAAGGGACAGCTCCATATGATGGGGTTGTTCTTTTATTTTACTCTCAGACATAAATACAATTAGGGGTGATGTATGTGAAGAAAGGATTTATAGGGATATTATTGGCCGCTGCATGTCTTGTATTCACTGGCTGTTCAGCAGATATGAAAGAAGTTGAGACGGCTACTAAAGATAAATTAGAAGATAGTCAGTTAGGACCATACATTGAAAAAGTTACTTATAAACCTGGTGAAAAGAAAGATGATTACACACCTGTAAGTGTTCAAATAAATACAAATGAAAAATTCTCCGACTTATCTAAAATGGAAACATACGCAGCTATGAACGATGCCTTCGACAAAATTATAGGATCTTATAATCAGGTTTCTTGTGGAGGTAATAACAAATGTGACTACAAAGACATCCAAGTATTCTATGGTAAAGATACATATGTTATGGATATTATGTATAGAGGACTACTTATTAACGATTTTGAAACATATACAAAAAATGATTATATAGTAGATATGGACCGAGTAGACAAAGTGAATCCAACTGACAAATATAATGAAAGTCATAATATGACTCCAACACCTTCGTCAGGACAAGGATCAACATCTACATATGATCCTAAGAAAGACTCAGCTAACTATGACGCTAACGGGAATTATAAGCCAGTTGACCAGATGAAACCTGAAGAAATAAAAAAAGAGTTAGAGGGAATGTTGGAAGAATCTTTAAAGAAATAAAAAAATATAGATTTGAATCCTATTTCTCAATGAAGAAAATAATATTTGGATGAGAGTCCGATACATATTATTAAAATTAAAGTGGTTCAAGTCGGAGGAAGGCACCTTAGGGTGTCTTTTTTCATTTTTGTGATGTTTGTTTTTCTTAAGTTGATAGATATAGGTAAATATAACCTAATTAGGGTCGATATGTATAATTGCATATTTTGGTTGAGAGTCCGATACATATTATTAAAATTAAAGTGGTTCAAGTCGGCACCTTAGGGTGTCTTTTTTCATTTTTGTGATGTTTGTTTTTCTTAAGTTGATAGATATAGGTAAATATAACCTAATTAGGGTCGATATGTATAATTGCATATTTTCATATGATATTTAAGTGTTATACTTGGTTTGTATTAACAAAGGAGGTAATAACATGGAAAACTTACAAATGTTAACTGAAAAAGAATTAATGGAAATTGAAGCTGGTGGCTGGTGGAACAGCTGGGGTAAATGTGTTGCTGGAACTGCAGGTGGAGCCATTGGTGGTGGATTAGCAGGTGCTGCAACAGGTTCAGCTGTTCCTGTTATTGGTACTGGTATTGGAGCTGCAGCAGGTGGAATTGGTGGCGGTTTAACAGGCGCTGCTTCTGCTTGCTAATACTATATAAATTAACCTTTTAATTTTTTATTTAATACTGTAT
>NZ_QNUD01000035.1:0-141719 GCF_008042405.1 Bacillus sp. SH7-1 | reverse complement strand
TTTTTCTTGTTTTATATTATATTGATATACTTTAAACGTCCTTATATTTTAACTTTCATTCATAATCTTCATCTTTTACAGGAAAATAAAAAACAGCTCTATTTAAAAACGTTGCATATTGCTCACGTGTTACAACTGTATTCGGTTCAAATTTCCCATTTCCTGTTCCTACTATGACATGATTAGACTGCAGTGCACTAATCGCATTTTTTGCCCAATGATTATTTGGTACATCTTTAAATGTATGGTTCTTCTTCACCTCAAATGTAAATGCGTTTGTAAGAATTTGCGCCATTTCTGCGCGTGTTACTGGTGCAGTTGGCCTAAAGTTTCCTTTTTCATCGCCTTTAAAAATACCATGCTCTGTTAATACTAAAATTTCATCTAAAAACATTGTTGCCCTCTCAGAAATATCTTTGTATGGATTTTTTAAAGGTCCTTCCTTTTTCAAATTCAATGTACGATACAGTACTGCCGCTACTTGTTCTCTTGTTACATTATCACCTACACCAAACTTACCATTTCCATAGCCTAACATTACTTTATTGTATACTACGTCCATTATATCGTCATATGCCCAGTAGTTTACTGGAACGTCATCAAACACAATCATTTCTGGATATTCTTCTGCTTTTACGTTTGGAACATTCGTACTTACAAACAAGCCGCCCATAATAGTTACCGTTGCCATTATACGTAACATGTTCTTCTTCATTGCCCTCTCCCCTTTATCTCCATTTGAAAAAACGGAAAATAATAGACTGAAATCCTTTCCAATATTACATATGTTGCCTTTGCACCATTTATGCAATATATTACATTTAAAAAATCTATTATTGTGAAAATCACTACTAAAGGAGAGCCAATTCGCTCTCGATTTCAACTTTTATGCCGAATTGTACGCAAATCATTTCCCTTTCTTATGGTCATTTAAAGATGTTTCTATACATTAAATATTCTACTTTTTTTAAAAGAAATCCTTCACATTTTAAACGTTCATTTTCTAGACAAAAAATGCATTTATATCGACTTAACTACAACATACGACAATAATAACCTATCAACTAACAAAAGCTCATAATAAGCGGAAGATATCTCTTCTACACATTATGAGCTTTCTCTTTATCTATTCCATTTTCCCTGGAGAATTATCAATTGACCGTTGTAAAAACTTCGCAAATTGCCCACGTGTAACGAGCATTTCAGGCTGGAACTCGCCATCTCCCGTTCCTACCGCTACTTTATTAGACTGTAATGCGCTAATTGCATCTCTTGCCCAATAGTTTTCTCGTATATCTGTAAATGTATGCGGACTCTTCGCTTTCAACTCATATGCTTTCGTTAAAATTTGTGCTAGTTCTGCACGAGTCAGTGTATCTTTCGGACGGAAGTTTCCATTTTCGTCGCCTTTAAAAATACCGATATTTGTTAAATGTAAAATTTCGTAAGGAAACATTGTTGACTTCCCGCTAATATCCCCATATGGATTCCCATCAAATACACTTCTTTTTAAACCAAGTGCACGATGTAGCACTGCCGCTGCCTGTTCACGTGTTATATTATCTTCTGTCCCAAACTTACCATTTCCATAGCCATACATAATGCGATGATATACTAAATTTGTAATTTCATCATATGCCCAATGATCTGTTGTTACATCATCAAACTCTATCATAATATTAGGACTAGATTTTTGAGTAACATCTGTATTTGCAGACACACCATTTGCACTTACAAATATTCCCCCCATTAAAGTTAGTGATGTCGCGATCTTTACTAGCTTTTTCATCTCTCTCATCTACCTTTTCCTTTATTTTCCTACCCGTCTATTTTACATAAAATATGGAAAATATCAATAGAATACGATCAAATTATTCACAATTCCGAATACATTTTTTCTTCTACCACTATTTTTTCACCTTTCGTTTTTCGAAAAGTAAAAGCCATTCCTACAAATATAAGGATAATCCCTACTACTTGCATACTAGTCGGTCTAAATCCGGTAAAGACTGTGTCTAATAGTATCGCAACAGCAGGATCTAAAAATACTAATACAGAAATCATTCTAGTAGATAAATCTCTTAAACTATCAAAAAATAAGTAATATACAAATCCAGTATGTATAAGACCTGTCGCTGTGATCATCATCCAGTTCATCTCTGTTAACCCTTGAAACTTGCCAAAATCTACGAATGGTAGCAATAAAAATATACCTAAAAACGTTTGTAAAAATGTCATCGCATATGCACTCGTATGCCGAATTCCTTTTCCTAATAAAGTGGTAAAAGCATAAAATAGTGCTGCAAGAAGTGCCCATACCATGCCAGATGACATAAGTTTCTCAAGCGATACATTACCATCTACCCCAGCTACTAAAACTGTACCGATAAAACAAATGGCAATAGACAAAACAGCAAACATTGTAAGTCTCTCTTTAAATACGATACTACCAATCATTAATACAATAATTGGTGCAAGATGATAAACTGAAATCGCAATTGTAATCGACATAACTTCAAACGCTTTAAATAGAAATACCCAGTTGAAAACGAGAAATACACCGCATGCTAATATTTGTACAACTTCTTTCTTATTCCATTGCTCACTTTTATACTGCCCTGTTACGAACCAACATAATGCTAAAAATATAGTCGCACAAATGCAACGAACGAATACTAATTCAAAAGACGGTAAACCTGTTTGAACAGAAAAAAATCCAATTGATCCGAAAATAGACATTGAAAGGATCATTTTTATAGCCGGCATTGATTTTTTATTGAACACCCTTTCTCTCCTCCTAAAATCAATCTTTTACAAACGAAAAATCTCCAAAACATTACGTATTATTATATATTACAATCGGAAAATTGTAAAAAATTAGAATATAATAAGTGATAACCGTACAAAATTCCCATAAAAAAATCATCCTTTTTTACATGGGATGATTTTTTTATTTATTGAGAGGAATTTCTCCATATTAAAACTGCAATATACTACTACTTTTGAAGAGTAAATTGAGCAACTATTTGTTTTAATTCTCCTGCTACGTTGTGCAGATGTTCAATTGAAGCCGAAATCTCTTGAACAGATTTTTCTTGCTGTTGAATAGACTCTTTTACCCTATCAGTTCGATCAGATGATCTTTGAGAAATTTGCGCCATGTCTTCTGTAGAAGCAGAAATCTCCTCACTACTCGCTGCAATTTCATCTGTAGACATAGATACCGTTTGAATTTGCTCAGATACTTGCTGCACTTTTTCTGTAATTGTTCCAAATACTTTTTCTGTATGCATTACTACTTGAGTACCTGCCTGTACCTCATTATCTACTTTCCCCATCATATGTACCGTATGGTTCGTTGTTCCCATAACTTGAGTAATAAGCTTCTCAATTTGTTTTGCAGAATCACTAGATTGTTCTGCTAATTTTCGTACTTCATCTGCCACAATTGCAAATCCTCTACCACTTTCCCCAGCACGTGCAGCCTCAATTGCGGCGTTTAATGCTAATAAGTTAATCTGAGAGGTAATAACTTGCATAACATCAATGATTTTAACAATTTCTTCTGATTGTTCTTTCATAGTCTCTACTTGTTTCACACCGCTATGTACTGAATTTTGGATTGTATCCATCTGTTGAATCATTTGTTTCATTAATTTGTTACCACTCTCTGCATCTAATGCTGATTGAGCAGACAATTCATTTACAGAGGATGATGTATTCACTATGCTCTGCATTCCTTGTGTCAACTCTTCCATCGCACCCGCAGTCTGTTCCATTGCTTGCATTTGACTCTCTGCACCATTGGCAACTTCTTCAATATCCATAGTGATTTTCTTTGCTGCACCGCTAGATACCTCCGATGCAGATACTACTCCGTCTGCATGTTGGAATAAAAGCTGAATATTATTCTCTACTTCTTGCATATTTGTTCTTAGCCCTGCAATCATCTCGTTAAAATCACTTACTAGTATACCTAATTCATCTTTAGCATTATAATCGCCATGTACAGTTAAATCTCCCTCTTTCGCCCTTTCCATCATATGACTAACCGTTTGTAAAGGAGCAACTATAAGCTTGCTAATAATATAACTTACTATACATATAATGATTGTAGTAACTACTGCAAGAATAATAAAGGTAATAACGGACCGATCTATCATTTTTTGAGAATCTTTAAATACTTGATCAGCTAAGTTTGAAACATAAGTTTCTAAATCTACAGCATAACCAGCTAACTCTACTCCCTTCGGTTTTAAGTCCTTTTGAAATTCATTTACCATTTGAGATTCATTTGTTCCCTTCGCTTTGTCAAACAACTTCTTATATGTCTCCATATAACTCGGCAAAGATTTCTTCATCTTCTGAAACAGCTCATCCTCTTGCTTACTTAAATTAACGCCATCATCATATTCTTTTAATAAAGAATCATATTTTTTAAGATCTTTTTCAACATTACTAATAATTCCCTCTTTATTTGCCCCCTCATTTTGTGACGTTGTAATTAATTCTAGCAAGTTATATTCTAGTGAATTTTGTGTACGAAGCATTCCTTCTAATAAAACTGCAGAATTTTGATAATCATCTACTACAATTTCTGTATCGTGCTTGATCTTATTAATAGAATTAATTGCTACACAGCTCATAATTGCCATGCCTAAAACTGCTAATGAGATAAGTGACAATAATTTATATTTCACTTTTAAATTTTTTAAAAAATACATTTTTCCACCTTTATTCCTTTATATATAGATTTTTAGAATTTTATAGCTTATTATTTACAAAATCACAATAAAAAGCAATGATAAATATTCCCAATATCAAACTTATATCTCTATAAAAAAAGAAGTAGCATAATAGCTACTTCTTTTTGCTTTGTTTCTCATATTGTTCAAACGTATGAATTCTTTCGAAAATTGGTGGATGTGTGTATAAGAAAAACTTCACTAACGCAGGCGGATTTACTTGACTTAAGCTCGTTTTTGATAAATATTGAAAAGTTTTCACACCAGATTTCCCGTCCTTCGTCATATCTAAAGCGTATTGATCTGCCGCTCGTTCTTCTATACGAGAAACATAGTTTGTTGCTGGTTGTGATGCAAAAGAAAGAACAGAAGAAATTAAGAAAAATAAAGGTAAAATTGAGAAACATGCTACTTTTGAAATTTGCAGCGTATCTCCCCATTTTCGAATACACATATTTATAATACGACTAATGAGATACATACCTATAAACGATAGCAATACATAACTCGCAACGCCCCAATATATATGTTTCATAACATAATGCCCCATTTCATGGGCCATTATAAATAAAATCTCTTTATCTTTTAATTGCTTAAGCGTCGTATCCCACATTACAATACGCGAGTTAAGTCCTATTCCTGTTACATATGCATTTAACGCATTCGTTTTTTCCGACATATTTACTTCATATACGTGTTTAGCAGGAATATCGGCTTTGTCTGCCATCTCTAAAATTTTCGTTTCTAATTCTTTATTTTTCAGCGTCGAGAAGTCGTTATACAGTGGATCAATCACGACAGGCTGTATGAATGTTAAAAAGATTGTAAATGGAACAGAAAGCGCCCACCCTGCTAGCCACCATCTCTTTGGGAATTTGCGGATAAGCCATAACAGAACGGTAACTACGATTAACATAGTCGCATAACTCTCCCAAAAACCGATAACGTGATCTTTTATCCAGCTTTGTGTATTTTGCGTTGAAATACCGTAATCAACGGACACTTTTCGGCTAATCCATTGCATTGGCAGGGCAAGAACTGTTGTAAGTAATGATAAATAAAAGAAATAAATCGCAACTTGCAGGACACTTATTTTCGTCGTTTCCTTCGACCATTTCTCAAACTTCTTTGAAATACCGAGCACAAGCACAAATAATAAAATAATCCATTCAAGAGGCGTCGCTAAAAAATACAGTAAATTTTTCACGCGCGAATAATCTTGGCTTAGCGTAAGCTCTCTTGCATTCATAAACGTTTCTGGATCTGCACTCGTTCCTTTATACATGTCCGGAATAAGTTCATGATTCCATCCAAATAAATACCAATATATAAGCAATGCAAACCCAACGTACAAAAAAAGCGACCACCCAATAACCTTCCTCACGCTATTCCCTCCTCTATGCTGCCTGTCTATTATTATTGTAAGTTCGTACATGCTAAATTAGAACAAGCTTATTACGCAAATTGCTCGAGAGCCTTCTAGTTATAAAAAAACTCTTCTACATAAAGAAGAGTTTTACCTACCTTTAGACGCTTTCTTCGGTTCATACTCTGGGATAAGAAACGTACTTACAACCCAACATATTAAACCAACGCCTTTTATATAGCGTATATATTCATAGTCTTGAAAAAATAAAGTCGTTACAATAAGCGTAAAAAATCCAATTAAAACTAGTACGTATCCTATTTGCTTCTTAGATAACATAACGCGCCCCCTTAAGGAAGTACATCCACTAATAAACTAAAATCTTGTAAAGAAAAAGAACTATATTTCATAATACCTTGTACAGCTAAAAGTAAAATAAGACCGGTCACACACATATAATTAATACTTTCTTCACTCTTTTTTTCAGCAACTATTCCGCCGCTTATACATAATATCCCTAATAAATGGAGTGCTAAATACATAAAGAAATAAGCTTCCTCCCAGCGAAGAATAACATTGACTGTCGTTATCAGCACAATACTAAGCAAAATCAAATAAAAAAACTTATTTGATGATATTGTTTCATTCATATAATTTTATACATCCCTTTCAAATTTAGAATGAATGATGTTTCAAAGCTATAAAGTAAATGATTGTTTTCATACTATAAAACAAAAGGAAAGCCACTATTACTTTCTCGAATACTTTATGAACCCACATATGCTTCTCTTCATTTTTTCTGAAGATGCGCTTCATCATTTCTTCTACAATTAGACCAAATATTAGTAACCCCCCTAACACAATAAGAAGAGAAATAATATTTTCTTTTACATGAGTACTAGAAAATAAGTAATACTCTGGAAACACAATCGTATCTACTACGGGTTGCACCCAATGACAAACGCTTTTATCACACATATCTGTAATAGACGTAGAATCTATAATGTCTTTCAATATTTTTTCAATCGTCTTCTTCATCTCATTTACTTCCCACTACGTCTGAAAAGCTTTTTTCCTGCTCTACATATATAGCGGGCATTTCTTTACTCCAATATTTGCGGTTAACAAATAAGAAGATGAGTACTAAGTTTAATCCTGTTATAAAAATAATAAGTCCTGGGAAAAAGGTCGTATAATTTGAGAAATCTGCAAAACTCATTATTTCTTCTTTATTTATTAAATAAGAAGCGCCGATTACAAATGCATTGTTTAACATGTGAATAGCAATTGGCATAAGTAAACTATTCGTACGAATATATACGATTGATAGTACAACGCTAAATACTACTGCGCCTAGGAAATCAACATGTAACAACGCAAACAACATAGCTACTACAATGATCGCTATACTCGTTCCCCATTTTGCTGCAAAGCGTTGCAGTAAAAATCCCCGAAAAACAAATTCACCAATAATTGGTGCGATGAACACGACCATAATAATTTGATATACATATCCCCCTGTACTATCAATAATCGGTTCACGTAATGCGTTCATAATAAATTCCGGTGTAATCCATGCAAAACTATACATGTACAAAATAAGATATCCATAACTAAACACGGCTAACATAAGTGCAATGTATAAAACTTGCACCAGGTTAAATGTTTCATTTTTATTAATAAATAATGAAAAGGAAACACGGTGTTTTCTACACTCAAAAAAAATCCATGTAATCGGAAGGATATAGAATATAAGAATATTTATAAAAGAAGAATTTTGCATATGAAATGTATTTTCTATCAATTCATTACTGATTCTTGCAACTAACGTTAATAGTGCAAATACAATTAAAAAATATCTAGCTCGCATCGTTTGAAACGGATTCACACTCATCTCCTCCCCTATGTTACTTTTATCATATCATCTGATTCTTAATTTTTTGAGAAAGAAAACCTTAAAATTTCCTTAAAAATTCCATAAGTTACAGAAAGATGATATGATATTCGAGAAAATTAGGAGGGATTTTTTATGTATCAAGCAAATATTTTGCTCGTTGATGATGAAACAGCAATTTTACAATTACTTACTACCATTCTTGAAAAAGAAGGTTTTTCTCATATTACAACTGCAACATCGGCTGAAATAGCATTATCTCTCACTGAGCAAAATGATTACGATTTAATTATTTTAGATGTCATGCTTCCTGGACAATCTGGTTTTGATATTTGTCCAATCATTCGTCAAAAAACAGATTGCCCTATCTTCTTCCTCACAGCTAAAACATCTGATTTAGATAAAATATCTGGATTTTCACACGGTGCAGATGATTATATTACGAAGCCATTTAATCCACTTGAAGTAGTAGCTCGTATGAAAGCACAACTCCGAAGACAAATGAAACAAGCAGTACCACACGAACAAAAAGCACACTCCAGTTCATTTGGCAGATTTGCAATTGATCAACATTCCGCAGAACTTACAGTAAATGGACGTATTGTCGAATGTTCCGCCCAGCTATTTCAGCTACTACTCTTCTTTTGCGAGAATCCGAACTACGTATTTTCGAAAGAAGAAATATACGAAAAAGTTTGGGGAGCCCCTGCCTATAATGGCGATGATAATACCGTTATGGTTCACATTCGAAAACTACGTGAAAAAATTGAACAAGATCCAAGTAAACCAGAATATATAAAAACTGTTCGCGGACTTGGCTATAAGTTTATTACAAAGTAGGGTGACGATATGAACTTTAATAAAAAACTTATTATCCAATTTATCCTGCAACACGTATTCGTTTTAGTTACATTACTGATTGCTGTAGTAGCTGCTTTCACTTATTTAATTTTTCTTGTTACTAGTACTTCATACGAACCGAACATTCCAGATTCTGATAATTTTATGATTGCAAGATATATCTCTTCAGAAGATGGCGATATTTCGTTAAAAGCTGAAGTAAAAGACTTAATTAAAGAGAAAAATGATTGGATTCAAGTTGTAGAGGAAAACGGAAAAGTTCTCTATCACTTTAATACACCTAGTGACGTACCAACATCTTATACGAAAGCATCTTTATTCTCGTATATACAGAATCACATAGAAAGCCCTTATACATTTACATATTGGGAAATTGAATTAGAAGAAAAGAATGTACTTGTTATTTACGGCGGTATGTTAAAAAGCAATGCATTACTGAAAACAATACAGAAAACGCACCCTTCTGTATCTACGGATTCGTTCACATTAACAGAAGAAGAACAGCATTTACTTTCTAAAGAAAAAGCAACACTTCAAATCTTTAATAGCGTTGGCGAAGAAGTATTCTCCTATCCAAACGGAAAGAAAAAAACATTTTCTGTTATACAAGCCGCTCTTAGTGAAAAAGAACCGTGGAATCATAAAGAAAACACGTCTAGCTTTTATGACACAAATAGCAATCATCTCCTTGTTGTAACTGCCAAAAATGAGCACTACTACCCAGATGATGAAATAGAAGATATATTTACTAAGAAGTTTCTCATCGGATGTGGATTAATCCTTCTTATCGTATTTGTTTATTTAGTCATTCTTTCTATTTGGTACGGTAATAAATTCGGAAAACCGTTATTACATGCGATGCGCTGGCTTAAAAATATCGCTGGCGGAAAGTATGAAGAACCTATTAGTAAAAAAGGAAAACCTATCAGGTTCAGGCGATCTGGTAAAGAAAAATGGTCATTCCGTTTATTTAGAGATGTGACAAATTCACTAGAGCACCTTTCTATTACACTCAAAAAAAATGATGCGATGAGGCAAGTACTCCAGCAAACACGGGAAGAATGGATTACTGGTCTAACGCACGATTTAAAAACGCCACTTAGTTCTATATATGGCTACGCATTATTACTAGAATCACAGCAGTATAACTGGACCGATCGTGACATTCAACAATTCGGTAGTGTTATGAAAGAGAAATCTCAATATATGACTACATTAATTGATGATTTAAGCTTAACGTATCAATTAAAAAACAACAGTCTTCCTGCGCAGCATGTAAACATTGAAATGAATCAATTCGTCCAAAAAGTATTATTACAATTCATTAATAATCCGACACTTCAAAATCAAAATATTGAATTCGTACCAAGCTCAAATAAAATTCAATATTTCATTGAAGAAAAATGGTTCCAGCGTATTATCGAAAACTTACTCGTAAACGCGGTAAAACATAATAATGAAACGACTAATGTCATCGTAAAACTTTCGCAAAACGCTACTTCATTTACACTATCTATTTCAGATAATGGAAAAGGAATGGATGATAAAACGAAAGAACTTCTATTTGAGCGATATTACAGAGGAACAAATACAGAAGAAAGCAACATCGGAACGGGACTTGGCCTCGCTATTACAAAGCAGCTCGTTCATGCTCATAACGGAACGATTTCTATCGATAGCGAACTTGGAAAAGGAACAACAATTATACTTGTATTTCCGTTTCGTTCGTAGAAAAGGCGCTATGTGGCGTCTTTTCTTTTTCTATTCTGGGAGAGTTCAGCGGTATATGAAATTATATCGGCTTAACTCACAATATATCAGCGATTTTCTAAATATATCGACTTACCGACACCTACTGCTATACAAAGTAAAAATAACCTTCCATAACTCACTATGAAAGGTCATCTCCATATTTCAGCTATTTCCCTACTAACACAAACACATTTTCATCAGGTGCTTCCATTACCGCAACATGTCCTGATTCTGTTGGAAATGGTTCGCGAATCCATTTTACATCTTTATTATCTTTTAAACTATCATACGTTTGTTGCACATCTTCTACTAATACTTCGACTTCTATAAAATTAATATCCGGATGATTGCTTATTACTAACTCCGAACTTTTCTCATCTGGAAACTTCAATCCTATTAACGTCCAAATAACCCCTTCTTCTAGTTCTCTCTCTATAATCCAGTTTTGCTCCATTCCCATTTCTTTATAAAAAGAAACGGATCTTTCTATATCCTTCGTATGTATAGATACACATTCTAATTTTTTGAACATCTTCCCATTTCCCCCTTTATAAAAAAGCGAACCATTTCTCAATGACTCACTCTCACTCTATTATTTTTTCTTCACCGGTATCCAAAGTTCTACTTGAGCGAACTCACTTTTATCTTCGTGGCAACGCTCATCGTATAATTCAAACTCTGTAACGCCGCAATGTTCATAGCCTGAATGCGGGAACCATTCTGAGAATACTGCATTCCACGTTTGGTGAATAGACGATACCATTTCTTCATGAGGAACTTTCGGCGTTGTAAACACAGCATATGTCGCTGGTGGGAAAGTACGCTTTGCAATTTCATTTGGTACATTTTCAAAGTCTGTAACTTCCATTCCAATAATGTACGTGAAGTCCCCTGTTTCTAAATTAAAATCAGTACATAATCCAAGCTCTACCCATTGGCTCGTATCTTTACGATTCGGAATTGTCGTTCCAAGATCTTTTTGTAAATATTCTTGCCAAAATGCTGGAATGTCTTGATGGTTCTTCCCTTCTTTACTCGTCGTCTTCAGTTCATAACCCGCCACTAAAAATTCTGGTTTATTTACAGTACGATATTCCATTTGTATGCCCCCTAAATACGGATTTAATTTTCTTTGCTTTACATTCACGCTGTAATACATCGGCGTTTCTATTTCTTGTTTTCGATATTCACTCGGTGTCATTTGAAATAATTTTTTAAAGGCTCTCGTGAACGTTTCATGAGATTGAAAGCCATGCTCAAACGCGATATCAATAACTTTTTCATCCGTATGAGAAAGTTGATAAGCTGCCCGGGCTAACCTCCTCTTTCGAACATACTCCATTACTGTATCGCCTACTAACGCCTGAAATACACGATGAAAATGCGACTCAGAAAAACCTGCAATCCGCGCTAAATTACGCAGCGTCTGTTTTTCCATTACATCTTCCTCAATATAATCAATGGATCTTTGAATTTGTGTTTCATAGCTTTCCATCTCTGTTCACCCGCCTTATATGTATTATGATAAAAGAGAATCTTATCCAATTCTTGACGTTTTTTACTATAATTCCAAAAACAAATGTAACTTTTTTATATGTATTTCGTTGTTATGTATGAAGGGAGGGAAATGTAGTGAAACGCAAACAATCATTAGAAGAGATTTACTCCGAACATATGCAAGATTTATTTCGCTATCTTCTCTCCCTAACCGGAGATTCCCACTACGCGGAAGATCTCATGCAAGAAACATTTTATCGAATGCTCGTCCATATTGACTATTATAAAGGAGAAGAAATTAGGCCGTGGTTATTTACAATTGCCTACAACGCCTTTATCGATTGGTATCGAAAAGAAAAAAGATATAAAACAACGACAGTTGAAGAATTCCATTTACCAAACGTACCAAGTACAGAGCACGCTTATTTCGTAAAACATGAGATTGCTAGTTGGTTAAACAGCTTATCTTCTCTTCCCCTTGAAAGACGAAATGTCCTGCTACTACGAGATTACTACGGATTCTCGTATAAGGAAATAGCAGAAATGACTGGTCTCTCACTAGCGAAAGTGAAAATTGAATTACACAGGGGACGAAAAGAAACGAAAAGCATAAAGGAGTGATCAGGATGGGTTGTACAGAGTTTAAAAAACTGTGGGAGAAATACGAAAATGGAACGCTCACGCAGGATGAACAAGAGCAGTTAGAAAGTCATATTGAGACATGTGAAGAGTGTGAAGTGTACTTAGATGAATTGCTTACGAAGAGTGAACCAATAAAGAAAAGACTACCACCACAAAACCTTAAAGTCCCATTTTGGAAAATTAAATGGAAACAACGTTGGCAAACTGTTAGTTTTGTTCTTGCTGTTTGTATAGCAATCTATTTTGTTGGTCATTTTTCATCTTCTCTTTACTTCTATAATATGAAAAAGTTAGTCGAAGTAGATGAGATTCCAGCACTCGCACTAGAAGCAACAATTCCAAATAGTCGTTCCGCTGGAGGCAGTATAAAGATTAAACCCTTTTTCCGTACAGAAAATGAAATGAATTTTTTTAAAACGGTTGGCAAAAAAGAACTTCCAATTGGCACAGTAACAACGCGTAGTTTCTTATCATCTGTAACTGACACAAATCAATCTTGGGCAAATAAACTCTATTCAAAAAAACTTTCCTTTGTTCACCCAAAAATTAAGCAAGATGAGCATTTGAAAGAAATATCTAAAAAAGTTTGGGATACACTTGGAAAGATACATGAGGGCACCGTTGCAGAAGTAGCGTTATCTTTTGACAAACCTTACACTTTACAAGAAGTAGAATCAATTCTATATAGCGCATTTGAAGCACAAGAAATGCCGCCAACTCCTATATGGTACGCTTTAGACACAGGGCAAGAAAGAATAGATGAAGAAGATTTCATCCTACATGGCCGAGAGATTATTGGATTTCCAGAACATATAAATCTCCCCGATAATGAAGCAAAACGACCAAAGACAAAAGAAGATGAAGTAATCGAAATGATGCGTATTCTTTCTACACATAAAGAAACTGTAAGTAAAACTACTCAGACTTCTGAAAAAGAGCTGAACTTAGATAAGCGTTATGATTATGTAAAAGATAACGGTGTAAAAGTATACGGGATCGTCATTACCGGGCCTTCGAAAGAGTTATTAAAATTACAAAACTCACCTCACGTTCGTTATGCGACTCTTGGAGATATTGAGGTTTGGAATTGGTTTGATCAGTGATGTGAAAAAGAAGAGCATCTAGGAGTGATGCTCTACTTTTTTATTCCCTCTCCACAAACTTCCAAACTAAAAATGCTGCACATAGATAGGAAACCCCAATAACTAAAAAGCTATAGCTTGCCCCTCTGTACCAATTGGATGATTCATTTAAAATGATTCCCATAATTGCTATACCGACTAATGCACCAATTTGACGATTTACATTTAAAGTTGCTCCAGCCATATTCCCATTTTCACGACCGGCAGATTTCATTACAATTGTAGTCATGGCAGGTACTGCTATACCGATTCCAAGATTAACAACACTATAAATGATTGCAATTCCTATATAACTCACATTATTTACTAGAAGCATTAATAATAAAGACCCTATACTAGCGATAAATAACGCTATGAATAATAACGATTTTGAGCTAAACTTACTCACCATTTTTGCAAATAATATATTCCCAATAACAAATACGCTCATCATCGGCAATAGTTGTAATCCTGCTACAAATGGGCTTGCTCCATATGCTTTTTGTAAAAAGAGTCCAAACATAAATATGCCGCCAAATAACGCAAAGTTTATTAGAAATCCAACTATATTCGCCGAGATAAATGTTTCGTTTTGGAACAACACTCTTGGTACAACTGAGTTTTTTGATTTTTGTTCTGCATAAACAAAGAGAATCATAGTTAATACCGTCCCCACTACTCCTCCTAAAATTTGAGGCGAAGACCATCCGTAACTTGGCCCTTCAATTAAAGTAAACGCCAACAATGTTATTGCAATTATACCGATTAAATGATTCGCTACATTTATTCTCTCCTTTTTCGGTAAAACATTTGGAATAATTACAAAAGCCATTAATATACCAATCATCCCGATTGGAAGATTTATAATAAAAATGCTTCGCCAGCCAAATGTATTTACTAAAAGACCACCAATAAAAGGACCCGTACCAGAAGCAATGGAGACAATTGCGGACCATATCCCAAACATTTTAGCTCTCTTCTTTTCATCCGGAAACGATAATACTAATAAATTAAGTGAACTTGGCATAAATAAAGCCGCTCCAACACCTTGAATTATCCGCCCTATAACAAGAGTGTTCCCCGTTGTAGCAATCGCACATAAAAGAGATGCAAACACAAAAATAATTAAACCAATCGTATATATTTTTTTGGCTCCAAATCGATTAGCTAATGCCCCTCCAGCCAATAATAGTGCCGCAAAAGATAAAATATATCCGTCAACAATCCATGTCGAACTATATAATGTCAGACCTAATGTCTCTTGAATATTCACCACTGCAACATTTACTATAGTTACATCTAACGTTGCCATAATAAATCCCATTGCCAAGGCAATTAAAATGATGATACCTGATTTTTCTTTTGTTTGAACATCCAAATCCCTACTAGCTACCCCACTCACTTGCTTACTCCCCTTTCAAAAATTAGTAATTTACCTATATATTCCTTTAGGACTATAATAAATAAAGTACTTTATTTATAAAAGTACTGATTTTTTATATAGTACCTATACTTTTATATAGTAAGGAGCGTTTATGTGGAAAATATAAATGAAGAAATTTTATTAAAATGTCCCATTGAAAAAACAATGTCTGTAATAGGTGGCAAGTGGACTTTCTTAATTTTAAGAGATTTGTTTTATAGTCCTAAACGTTTTGCTGAGCTTGAAAGATGCCTAAACGGTATTAGCCCACGCACTCTATCTCTTCGCTTAAAAGAACTTGAACAAGAAAATATTATAAAGAGAACAATCTACTCAACTATGCCACCTCACGTGGAATATTCACTAACAAAAAAAGGCGAAACACTCCGTCCTATTTTTGACGCGATGAAGGATTGGGGAAACGAGTGGAAAATATTAGATGAATAGAAAGAAGGTATCATCTTATGTGATGATACCTTCTTTCTGTTCATCCGAAACCACCTTCACATACATCCCTCTCACCGCTTTTTCATAAGCTCTATCACTCATCCGTCTTATGTTTTCTGACACAACAGACGATGGAACGACTTCCCCTTCACGAAGTAATGGCGGATCAATAAGGCGTACTTTATTGTTCTGATATAAATCATAATCATTTCTATCTTCTTTTACTTTTACATTCGGATGAACTTTGCTTAATAGAGCATGCACTTCCGGATCATCACATTGCTGCAATTTCGAAATAAGCGAATCATCTTCAAGAAGAAAATCATCTGCATGAATAACCTCTTTATGCAGAGCTAACTTTAGCGTCTTAGTTAACATATCATTTCCATAACTATTCATTGGTTGCATAAAGAAATCGATGACTTCTTTGTAATACGTTTCTGTAAACCACTCTGCCATTTCGATGTTTTGAAGGACCATTTTTCCGTTTACTTCAATTACATCCTCTAAAAAACTGTGAGCTTCTTCTAAAGAAATATACCCATATGTATACATATCTCGTAACGTATAATCCACTCGATCTGCGCATAATTCGGGCGCTGACCTTTCCAGTAACGTCCACTTCGAATCATCTAACAAAATAGCTTCATAGTTATAACCATACTTCGCAAGAATCGCTGGAATGTCTGAGTTTTTCACAACAGAACTAAATATCTCTTCATGATAACTTTCATTTCTATTATCAAAAACGTAATCAATCACATGAGAAAAAGCAGTATGCGATACATCGTGCAGTAAACCTGCAATTTGTTCTTCTACTGAACCACCAAGTTTCTTAATTAACAACATAACGCCAACAGAATGATCAAAGCGCGTTACATTCCAGTTGTCATTTATTAAGTAGCTTGCGCCAGCTTGATGAATGCCTTTCAACCTTTGCACAGACTTACTTACAATTAATTCTTCTACTACTTGATCCACTTCAAATTCTCCGTATAGTACATCTGATATGATCACTTATAATCCCCCTTTATTTCAGCCGCGTCTTATAATCGTACCTCTTTTATGAAATCGACACCAATACTAATTATAAATCTAAATATATCGATATTAGATCACAAATGTTGTATATTATACATGTCTGTTATTTGTTTTAATTCATTTATTTTTATTGAGTGCTCCTTATCTGGAGCCTTTTTTTATTTGTAAAAATAGAGAGCCATTAGCTCTCTATTACATACACTTATTCAAACGTAACCTCTACCTGTACAATCTCCGACCTACTTCCAAGTCTAAGCGGTGGTCCCCAAAATCCGAAACCAGAAGAAACAATTGCGTGGAATGCACCTTTTTGTGCGTATCCCCAGTCTAGTTCGTACATTCTTCTCGTTACAATATGATTTGGCGCCATTTGTCCGCGGTGCGTGTGACCGGATAATAGTAAATCTACGCCAGCATCCGCTGCTTGTTTTAACTCAAATGGTTGGTGATCCATTGCGATAACTGGCATCGATTTATCCACTGCACTCATAAGTTTTTCAAAGCTTTGGCGATCTCGCTCTGTTTTATCTCTTCTTCCAACGAGATAGAAGTCATCTTCAATGGTGATCACTTCATCTAACAAAATACGAATATCGATCTTATCCATCTCTTGTAAAAATTCTGGAACTGCTCGCCCGTAATATTCGTGGTTTCCTAACACACCATATACGCCTAGTGGAGCTGTCATTTGTTTCATAATATGTCCCATATTTTTTTGAATGAACACACCTGGATGATCATCTATAATATCACCAGGCAGTAAAATAATATCAGGCTCCATTTCATTTACATGACGAACAAGCCTTTTCAAATGCGAAACGCCAGATAATTTACCAAAATGCATATCAGAAGCCATCGCAATGCGTAAGCTTTTACGTCCCTCCACTTTTTTCGGAATGTGCACCTCATACTTTCTTACTACCGGGCTATATGCATTAAATACTCCATACGCAAAGATAAAAATAAATGCAGCTAACACAGCCGCCCCTGTCCAAATAATTGCCGATTCTTTCTCCACTGAAAACTGTAAAAGAAAGACTGTAATATTAGCTAACGGCAATAACATAAGCGCGTATTGTATAACCGCGAACCAAATTGAACCTATCGTTCGTAGGAACGGCAAAAACTTAAACACTTGCACGAGAATGTACGCATATGAAATGAAGCCAACTATGAAAGCGTAATATCCCCAAGACTCCCAGCCAAATACCGTGCTAAGCCAAACCCATCCGTTCCAGCCAATGTAAAACATAAGTAGTGTGTATATAATTAATATAGTAAATATATTGAGATAACGAAGATTTTTCACAGCGAGCCTCCTTATTCATTTCTTCTATTATAACTTGTTATGCACTTATAACGTAAATATTAAGCACAGCGACAATTCTCTTGAGAAGGATTCATAAAATTTCATTATTCAAAACTCACCTATGCAATTCTGCATAACCATCTATTCTGTTTTATTTTTATGTTACGATATAAATGAAATACGACATATATCGACAAAAATAAAAGGAAGTGATTGCATGAAACGTTCTAAAACATATTTAAAATGTTTAGCATTATCCGCTGTTTTTGCTAGTAGCGCTTTAGCACTTTCAACACCTGCTGCTTACGCTCAAACGACGTCACAAGTTGTAACAGATATTGGGCAAAATGCAAAAACACATACGAGCTATAATACATTTAATAATGATCAAACTGACAATATGACAATGTCTTTAAAGGTAACTTTTATCGATGATCCAAGCGCTGATAAACAGATTGCCGTTATTAATACAACTGGTAGTTTCCTAAAAGCAAATCCTACTATAAGTAGTGCGCCTATTGATAACTACCCAATCCCTGGCGCTAGTGCAACATTACGCTATCCTTCACAATATGATATTGCATTTAACCTTCAAGATAACAGCGCCCGTTTCTTTAACGTAGCACCTACAAACGCTGTAGAAGAAACGACTGTAACCTCTAGCGTATCTTATCAACTTGGCGGTTCTGTTAAAGCTTCTGCAACGCCAAATGGACCTAGCGCTGAAGCGGGTGCAACTGGCCAAGTAACTTGGTCTGACTCTGTAAGCTATAAACAAACTAGTTATAAAACAAATTTAATTGACCAAACAAATAAAAACGTAAAATGGAACGTATTCTTTAACGGATATAACAATCAAAACTGGGGGATTTACACACGTGATTCCTACCATTCTTTATACGGAAACCAACTGTTCATGTACTCTCGCACATACTTATATGAATCTGATGCAAAAGGTAATTTAATACCGATGGATCAACTTCCAGCATTAACAAATAGCGGTTTCTCTCCTGGTATGATCGCTGTTGTGATCTCTGAAAAAAATACAGACCAATCTAACCTACAAGTCGCTTATACAAAACACGCCGACGACTACCAACTTCGTCCAGGCTTCACATTTGGAACTGCAAATTGGGTTGGAAACAACGTAAAAGACGTTGATCAAAAAACATTTAATAAATCATTCACATTAGATTGGAAGAATAAGAAATTAGTTGAGAAAAAATAAAGAAAACCGAACCGCCATTTAGATGGTGGTTCGGTTTTTTATTGAAATAAAAAATCTTTCAGTTCTTTCGGTAACATAAACAGACCTTTTTTCATTTCATGGATAGGCTCATGTTCCTTTCTACTTAAAGCTAATGTCGGCACTTTACTTCAACTTATCCGCCTTCGCAATAAATTGTGCTGCTTCCGCACGGCTTACCGCTTTATCTGGAGCCCAACCATTATCTGTTCCAATTGAAATCTTTTCTTGGATTAAAATATTGGCATACTTCGCACCCCAATGATTGTTTAAGTCAGCAAATTCTTTCGGTAGTTTTATATTTTCATTTCTTTCTAATTTATATGCATTTACTAGCATAGAAGCCATTGATGCGCGGTTAATTAACCCGCTCGGATTAAAGTTACCCCTCTCATCACCTTTTACAATACCTGCTTTTTCAACAGCAGCAATGTATGGAGTTGCCCAGTGATTTTGTGCATCAGGGAATGATGGCTTTGCATCTTTCTTAATTTCTAACCGTAAAACAGTTGCTAATATTTTTGCAGCTGAACTACGATCGATATTTTCAGCCGGGGCAAATGTACCGTCTGGCTTACCGTGTACTGCCTCTTTATCTACTAAATATTGAACTGACTCTTGTGCCCAAGTTGGTACGTCAGAGAATTTAGGTTTCTGTTCAATTGCACTCGCATCAATTTCAAACTGTACTTGATATTTATGATCATATTTAATTGCTGGAATTAATATATGCATTTGCATATTATATTTTTTCGAAAACTCATCAATTTCAAATTGAATAACTTTCGTGCCATTATTTGCTTTATCTTCGGAGATCACTTTTACATCATGGAATGTCCCTAATTTTTTTGGGTCTTCTACTCTAAGATACTGGAAATAGCTACTATCTTGAACTGTTAACATAACGATTTTTTTATCACCTTGAATCGTTACTTTTGCATTTTTTAAATATGTAGAAGCAACAGATGTTTCATTCGTTTGATCTTTATAAGTCTTTAAAATAACGTCATACGTGCCATCTGCTAGTTTACTATTTGCTTTCATTTCAACCGCTGCGTCAGCTTTCGCGATTGGTGCCATAATATTGCTAAATGGAACTGCTAAAGTTGCCGCTATAACGAATGCATTAATATATTTTTTCTTAATCATTATCAATATGACATCTCCCTTTATATGAATATATCCAACATAACCATCATATTGATAATGATTATCAATATCAAATAAAAATAATAATATTATTTCCTACATAAGTACGCTTTCCGCTCATTTTTAAAAAGTAAATAATGCGCCGTATGAACTTTACGTTCTAAATAATCGATAGAATATGAGCTTGATGGATCAACTAAATCACCTATCGCTCCTGAAAGGTGATCAATGACTTGCTGCAAAATCTCTAAGTTTTTCTTCTCACTTTCAGTATTCATTTCATCCATAATGTCACAAATAAGATATTGTACTCGCTGCAAGCGTAATTCCTTCTGCTCCACCTATATCTCCTCCTTATTAGTCATATTACGGTTTAAATATATGGCACCATAGCTTAACCAATGCTAAAAAATACAAAGACAACCATCTTCATACAGATGGTTGCCCCTATTTTTAAACTTGCATCGCTTTTTCTCTCAAAGCTCTTCTCAGCAACTTGCCTGTCGTATTCTTCGGCAATTCTGTTAAAAACTCAATACTCATTGGCACTTTATATTTCGCTAAATGTAACGTGCAGTAATGCATAAGTTCCTCTTCTGTTACGTTCGTTTGTTTCAAAACGACGTAAGCTCGCACTGCTTCTCCTAAGTTTTCATCAGGAACACCGATTACGACAACTTCTGCTACGGATTCATGTGTATACAATACTTCCTCTACTTCACGAGGATATACGTTATAACCACCAACTAAGACGATATCCTTTTTACGATCAACGATATAGAAGTAACCTTCTTCATCCATTTTCGCTAAGTCTCCTGTATACAACCAGCCGTCCTTTAATGTCGCTGCTGTATCTTCTGGCGCGTTATAATATCCTTTCATAACGTTAGGTCCGCGAACAATTAATTCCCCGACTGCGCCGACTGGTACTTCTTCCCCAAGTTCATTTACAATTTTATTTTCTACATGCCAAATATTTGTGCCAATTGATCCTGGCTTACGTGGGCGATCTAAAGGATTGAAACAAGTAACTGGTGATGCTTCTGATAAACCATATCCTTCTGAAACGATAACGTCAAAACGTTTTTCAAAGTTTTGTAGAAGAGCAACAGGCATTGAAGCACCACCTGAAATACAGAGACGAAGCGTCTTCACATCTTCTGCGCTTGCTTCTTCGAATAAATATAAATAATTGTACATTGTCGGTACACCAGCAAAAATCGTCGGTTCGTACGTACGACAAATACGAAATACTTCTTTCGGACTAAATTTCGGTAACATTAAAATAGTCGCCCCGTTCACAATCGGTGCATTTACCGCCACCGTTAAACAAAATACATGGAACATCGGCAATGCCGCAACGACGCGGTCATCAGCAGTATATTGTAAATACGACGCCACATCGCTCGCATTACTATATAAATTTTTATGTGTTAACATAGCGCCTTTTGGTTTTCCAGTTGTGCCTGAAGTGTATAGAATAACCGCTACATCTTCTTCATCTAGTTCAGGACCTTCGTAAGTTGTATCTCCGGTTCCTACAAAACTAGTAAACGTTTTCATTTTTTCAGTTTCTGTATGGTTAAAATCTGATGAGGTTTCGCATATGATGATGTTTTCAAGTGAAGGAAGTCTAGTTGTAAGAGATTGTATAACAGGTAGTAGGACGTCGAGTACGATGATTGTTTTTACATCTCCATTTTGTAAAATGTAATGCATTTCGTCTGCTGTATAAATTGGATTAACTGGAATAACAGTTGCTCCCGCTTTCATTGTTCCGTATAAACCGACCAAAAAATGTGGTGAATTTCCAACAACTAATGCGACATTGTCCCCTTTTCCAATGCCCATTTCTGCTAAATTGCCAGAAAACCTTGTGACCATTTTGTTTAATTGGTCATATGAGACCGACTGATCCATAAATATATAAGCCGGTTTATCCCCCTTCTTTTTCGCCGTTTCAGCCAAAGATTGAACGAGATTCACACAAACCCCACCTTTATAAAATTTAGAATATTTAAAAATTCTAAATTAATTATATTAAAAGAAAATTAAAGTGGCAAGTGTTATTCCATTAACTGCATATAAACAGATCACCTCCTCTTCATTTACTTTGGAAGGATAAGGGAATTTTATTTGCAAGTAATTTATGAAACTAGACCAAAAATCATTCTAGGATAATATGCACTCATCTTTTCTCTAATTTTAGTAAGTTCCTCTTTATTTAACGTCGTATGCTCTCCAAACAAGTTAATCGCGTCCGCTCCATCTTCATGAAAATACACCGTAACATATAATGTCGGTAACCCTGTATTGTCTTCATCTATTGAAAAAACGACATCTGGTGTCTTATTAACAGTGCTGAATGTTTCATTTCTTTTCCACTTCTTATTTTGAAACATTTCTTGTATTTCCTGTATCTTTCGTCTGTTATCTGTATGCGTAAAATATATAACATTATCTTTCGCTGGCTTTCCAATCGATAAAAGTATGCTACTTGAGGACGTTTCATCGTTACAAGCTGTCATTCCGATGATTAAGCCGAGCAATAATACAACGCACATTACTCTTTTCATCTCGATCCGCCTCCTTTTGAATATATATATTCCTTTATAAGAGGCAGATGTCCTGTGATTTTATGCTATATGAAATTATATCAGCGATTTTTCGAATATATCGACCGCAAAAGAAAGAGGCTGCCAGCTATGACAGCCTCCCTTATTATTTTTAGAAGAACAAATGTAAGAAATCTTCTGTTGTAATATTACCGAAGTAGCGTGCGATATCTACGCCTTCTAAAGCTGTAGTGAATGCATCTTTATCAAATTGTACGCCTGTTAGACGCTCTTCAATGTCATGCACATCTAGTGAACCGAAGAAGTCTCCGTAAATTTTACATTCTGTTACTGTTCCTTTTTTCACTTCAAGACGAACGTCAACTTGTCCAACTGGGAAGCGGTGTGAATGTTGTAAGTTGAACTTCGGAGATTTTCCGTAGTTCCAGTCCCAATTGCGGTAGCGCTCTTCAGAAAGTTTATGGATTGCTTTCCAATCCTCTTCTGTTAATTCGTACGTTGGGATTTCTGTTTCTCCTTCGAAAATTGTTTCTAGAAGGAGTTGTCTAAACTCTTCTGTCGTCATTTTTTCGCTTAAGAACTCTGTAATATTCGCAACGCGGCTACGGATTGATTTAATACCTTTTGATTGAATTTTATCCATTTTTACTTTTAACGCTGATACGACGTGATCGATTTCAGAGTCAAATAGTAACGTACCGTGACTGAACATACGACCTTTCGTTGAGAACTGCGCGTTACCTGAAATTTTTCTGCCTTCAGCTAAAATGTCGTTACGACCACTTAGTTCTGCATTTACACCTAATTTACCAAGTGCTTTCGTTACAGGCTCTGTGAATTTTTTGAAGTTGCTGAAACTATCTCCATCATCTTTCGTAATAAAGCTGAAGTTTAAGTTTCCTAAATCGTGATATACTGCGCCTCCGCCTGATAGACGACGAACGACATGAATACCTTTTTCTTTTACGTAATCCACATTAATTTCTTCTACTGTGTTTTGGTTTTTACCAATGATAATCGAAGGCTCGTTAATGTAGAACAGTAAATAAGTTTCGTTAATATCTAAGTTCTTCACACAGTATTCTTCAATTGCTAAGTTTATTCTAGGATCTGTAATTCCTTTATTATCAATAAATAACATCGTATCACCTCATGAGTTCCATACGTAGCCACTATGCGCTAGCGTAATATGGCCACTAAAAATTTGTTTTGCTTCTGTTATTAAATCAGATGGGTTGCCTGTATGCGGTAAGTGCGTTAATAAAAGTTCTTTTACATTTGCATCTTTTGCAATACTTGCTACTTCTGTACTATTCATATGTCCTGCTTTTGCAACCTCTTGATGTGCATACATATTACACTCACAAATGAAAAGATCAGCATCTTTCGTGAATGGAATAAACTCAGGAATATAACTGGAATCAGCGCTGTATACTACGATATCACTACCCGCTGTAATACGCATCGCAAAGCATGTAACAGGATGAACAGTTTTTAAGAACGAAATCGAGAATGGTCCAACTTGAAGTGTTTCTTCTGGATTGTACGCAATTCCTTTCGTATGCGGTTCATGCGTTAAAGAATGGAAGCCATTCTCATCAAACGTATGACCGTATATTGGTAGTTCTGGTAGTTGTCCCTTTGTCGCGCTCGTAATTAATCTCGCATATTGCAATACCCCAATGTCTGCAACATGATCGTGATGATAGTGCGACAATACAACTGCATCTATATCAGATGGTGTTATATATTTTTGAAGCTGTGCTAGTACACCACTGCCACAGTCTACAAGTAAACGAAAACCATCGTGTTCAAACAAATACCCCGACGTTGCTTCTCCCGCTTCTGGAAAGCCGCCCCAAAAGCCGACAACAGTCATTTTCATATGTATCCATCCTTTCTAAAACCGAGTAAGAATGCATGTTTTACTTACATCCTACATTGTTAACTATAATCCATTTCCTAAACTTTTTCATTAATTTTCAATTTTGTTATAAAACAGTTGTTGACTTTTGTTTTTTGTACTAATACAATAATAGTAAGAAATGGAAATGGAGGGATTGACATGATCGATCAACCAATGGAGTTCTTCAGAAATTTACCGACGAAAACTTGTGCGCACTGCGGGAAAGAAATTGATGAGCAGCACGAAGCATACCATAACAAATGTGATGACTGCGTTCACGAAGAATAGTAGTTTGTGAACAGAAAAAAACCTAGCAGACATAGTCTACTAGGCTAATAACATCGTATCCTTCATCGTTGAACCTTTCACCAAGAGCTCCAGTTCAAACTCATACAATTCTTTTTTTCGATAATTTTTCGTATGGATTTTATCCATCATCAGGTCGACAACTTTTCGGGCCATCTCATCGATTGGCTGTTCAATTGTCGTAATACCTGGCTCTGTAATCTGTGATAAAATTTGATTATCAAAACCGATAACAGCGAGATCATCTGGAATGCTCCAGTCATGGCGTTTCGCCTCTGAGATAATTCCTGCTGCTACCTCATCGCCTCCTGCCAAAATCGCGGTAGGATTTTTTTTGTCCTTTAATACTTCATGGAATATTCGTTTTCCATCTTCCCAGGAGAAAGCGTTTTCAAGAAAATCAATCGCTTCTACTTGGCGGCTCTTCTCCGTTATGGCACGTAAAAAGCCCATTTTTCGCTGTTGGCTAACAACTTTGGTTTCGTTACCACGACAAAAAATAAGATTACGATATCCTTGTTCTAACACATGCTTAGCAGCTATGTATGCTCCTTGCGCATGATCAAACTTCACTGTTGGAACGTTTGCTTCCTCAATATATTCATTACATAACACGATTGGACCGTGCTGTAAGTATGGCTCTACATCTTCCCACGGATTTTCTAGTGAACATAGAATAATCCCATCTACTTGTTTCGTAGATAATAATTGTAAATACTCCATCTCTTTTTCCGGTAAATATCTTGTTTGACAAATAATCAGTTTATATTTATGTTCAGAAGCAGCAATCTCGATTGCTTCAATAAATCTACTGAAGAAAGGATTTGTAATCCTTGGAACTAGCACCGCAATTGTTTCCGTTTTTTGTTTACGAAGCCTTCTCGCCGCAGAATTAGGAACGAAGCCTAAATGCTTCATTGCTAATTGAACCCTTTTTTTCTTCTCATCTGAAACATATGGATGATTATTAATCACCCTAGAAACCGTTGTCCTTGATAACCCCGCTAATTTCGCCACGTCCTCTATAGTCGACACGAAATTCTCCCCCTTTGCATGAAAACGTTTTCTTAAATTGATTATATAGTATATTATTGGAAACTGCAATATGGGTTCTTATGATTTTACTATATTAATATTATACATAGGAAAAAGTATGTTAATGGGAGGGGAATTTATATTGCTTTTAGAAGTTTACAGTAGGTATATTTATAAAAATTTGAAGGTGATATTTCATGAATCGGACAGATCGTTTATTAGCCATATTAATTGAATTACAAAGAAAACAAACTGTTACAGCAAAAAGCTTAGCCGAAAAATTTGAAACAAGTATAAGGACTATTTATCGAGATATGGATGCACTTAACGAATCGGGTGTTCCTATTTATTCAATGCCTGGTCACGGTTATTCACTAATGGATGGTTATTTCTTGCCCCCCATTCAGCTTACGCCTGAAGAGGCTGTTACTCTTTTACTAGGCGGTGATTATATCGAGAAAACTTTCACTTCTTCTTTTTCTGTACATGCACGATCAGCAAAAGAGAAACTTGAAATTATTCTCCCTGCTGATCAACAAAAGAAAGCCCAGGAATTACGAGAAACTTTTCGTTTCCTTTCTCCTATATTTTCACATCAGCAATCTGAACAAGAAAAACTAGAAAATCAACTTCTTCTATTGCAAGAATCTATTCAAAAAGAACAAGCTATCTCTTTTTCTTATCGGAAACCGAGAGAAACTACAAAAATAAAGCGGACCGTTCATCCTTATGGCTTAGTCAATATTTCAGGAATTTGGTACATCGTTGCCCACTGTTTACTTCGAAAACAAATACGCAATTTCCGCTTAGATCGTATGGATACGTTACAGCAAGAACAAGAATTCTTTACGAAACCGAAAGACTTTTCTTTACAAAACTACAAACCTGAAAGCAATCGCACTGTTATGATTCATTTATTGTTTCCATCTCATATTGCACATAAGATTATTGAATCCCGCTACTTTTTTATAGATTCATACGAACATAACGACAATGGCTTTCATGTCTTGTTGAAATCAAGAAACATAGACGAAGTGTTTCAATGGGTATTGAGCTGGGGAAGCCAAGTGCAAGTACTTGAGCCAAAAATTCTTTCTGAGAAAATCCGTGATGAAGCAAAAAAAATGTTAAAATTTTAATTTCACTACTGACATAATGCTGTCAGTAGCCCTCCTTTATAGTAGGTATTAACAAATACATTTTCATAAAAAGGAGTTAGCAATATGAAGAAATTTGAGGAATTAGCTACGTATTACATAGAGGAATTAGAAAGGTACTCTATAGAACAATTTAGGACGAAGCCGTCTAGTGAAGAATGGTCTCTTGGTCAAATGTATAATCATTTAATTGCCTCTACATATATGCAGTTAGATGCAATCGCGAAATGTAAAACTGAAACACCATCAGCAACTAACAAGAAAACGGATATGGGTGAAAAAGTATATAAACTTGGTGCTTTCCCGGATATACAAATCAAAGTACCAAATCATCCTGGATATACACCTGAAAATCCCTCTAATAAAGAAGAAATACAAAAGCGTATTCTGGAATTAATTACAGTTGTTAACGAAATCGAGCCAATACTTTCTTCTATTCCAAGTGATTGTAAAGTCGAACATCCTGGGCTCGGTTACTTACATGCAGCAGAATGGTTCCAACTTATTTCTATGCATTTTGCACATCATCTTCGTCAGAAAGAAAGATTGGAGCTTAAGGTTTGCTAAGTGTTAACAATTCCACTAAAAAGAGACTGCCAATATTGGCAGCCTCTTCACTAAAATGTTGACTGACTATCCCGTTATTTATAAAGTTCCGTATCTAGGCATGTTACTTGCTAGTAATGGAAGACTCTTTTTTAGTCAATATAAAACCCCATCAATACATCATCCCCATATGATCCATCTTCATATTTAATTTGCTTTCTTTGTCTTCCTTCTTCTACAAATCCCATACGTTTGTATACCTTAATCGCCCTATCATTAATAGAAACTACGCCTAAGCAAATTTTCTCTAAACCTTTCTGCTCTTTAGCCCAACGAATAAGAAATTCAATTAACTTCGTACCAATGCCTTGATTACAGTACGCCTCCTTAATTCCCATTCCCATTGTGCCTGCATGTCGTAAGCGTTCTAGTTCATATCGATTGAAAATTAAAAAGCCGACCACCTTATTATCTACTTCATAAACTATGTAAAGATTGCCTTTCTCATTACTTCTCCGTATCTTTTCTCTTTCTGCATTACTATCATTTGGTAATTTCTTTGGAGATACTATGAAAAACTTTGTAGTAGTTTCCGATAATATAATTTCTTTTCTAATATTCATAATTGCTTCCGCATCAATCTCTTTTGCTAGTCGTATCACTAAATCACCTCGTACCTTTTTCTAAAAACTACAAAGAAGAATAGATAAAGTGAAATTCATTACTATAACTCCTCCCACTTTGCCCACACTTCTCTCCCATTTATACGATACATATTATCCTCGCGATCCATAAACCCGTGTACAATAAATTCGCGTCTAATCGTACAAAAATCATCATGGTATTGTTTTATAAATGTATTCATTTCTTTTTCCGTATATTGATTTTCAACGTTTAATTTGCTAATTAAATGCTCTAACAATACTAGTTTTTTCTTCTTTTGACCTGGAATCGATTTTAAGCGGTCCTCTTTATCGAAAAAGTTACGAATGGTTGTATCCCTGAATTTCATTTCACTTTCGGTCAATTTGTTATCCTCCATCGGTTTTTATGTACTAAAACTTTTTATTTGTCTTTACCGTTTTTCTTCATTCTTTTGCTTATAACATCCATAAAGTAATACCCACCAATTAGCACATAGTAAACTACAAGTATTCCTAGTGCATCTTTCATATTTGTATATTTCTCTTTATGAAACAAGATAGATGAAAGGGCGTAAACAAGAAAGATGATTAGCGGATTTACGATAAAATAATAAGTAAGATTTCCTTTCATCATATCAGCTCCTCTATTCTAGTTTTCTCTGTAAATTGTTGTAATTCCTTTTCTTTCGTTTTTATAGTTTCTAGAAAGATTCATATCGGAACTACAGAAAAGATGCTCTACATTAAAATAAAAAAGCACCGAAAAGGTGCTTTTTTCTATGCTTCAATCGATTGATTTTCAGCAATATTTCTAAATTGTCGTTTGTGCATCCAAGTTAATGAAGCAATTGTTCCAAGTGATAACACAACGATAAAGATCATGAGTATTCCAATGTTTTGCCACATGAAATTAAAGTCTCCGCTTGATACAACTGCTTTCAATCCTGATACAGAATATGTCATCGGTAACCATGCATTAAATGGTTGTAAAAACTTCGGAATCAATTCTAATGGGAATGTTCCAGCACTTGTTGTAAGCTGAATAATTAATGTGATGATGGCAATGAAACGCCCTGCATCACCAAATGCTGTTACTAAACATTGAATTAATGCGATAAACGATAAGCTTGTAACGATGCTAAAGAGTATGAAATATGGAATACTTTGTACTTCTACACCTAATCCTAACAGTAATATAATATCGGCTACTATCGCTTGAATAATACCGACTGATAGTAAAACGCCGAACTTACTAATAAACCAACTAAATCCTGATTTTGGAACGCCGACTGTATCGCGTAATGGGTATACGATAGATAGTAGTAATGCCCCAACAAATAAACCAAGTGATAAGAAATACGGTGTAAATCCAGTTCCGTAGTTTGGAACTTCCGCCATTTTCTCTGTCTTCACTTTTACAGGGCTTGCAAACATATCATACGTTTTATCCGTTCCTTTTACTTCACCAGTTTTCTCTGCCCCTTCGCCAAGTTTCTCAGCAAGTTCACCTGAACCATCGTTTACTTTTACAAGACCATCTGTTACTTTTCCAGATCCGTCTGCTAGTTTATTTACGCCATCGATTAGCTGTGTTGAGCCAGTTGATAATGCACCTAAGCCTGTTGTTACTTGACCGGAGCCATTTGCTAATTGCGTTATTCCGCCTGACATTTGGCCCGCTCCTACAGATAATGTATCTAAACCACCTGTTACTTGGCTTGAGCCATCCGCTAATTGATTTACTCCACCTGCCATTTGGTTTGCTCCTGCAGATAATTGACCTAGGCCGCCTGTTACTTGGCTTGAGCCATCTGCTAATTGAGTTACACCACCTGCCATTTGATTTGCTCCTACAGATAATGTGCCTAAACCACCTGTTACCTGGCTTGAGCCATCTGCTAATTGAGTTACTACTACAGATAATGTGCCTAAACCACCTGTTACTTGATTTGAGCCATCTGCTAATTGGGTTACTACTACAGATAATGTGCCTAAACCACCTGTTACTTGACTTGAGCCATCTGCTAGTTGATTTACACCACCTGCCATTTGGTTTACTCCTACAGATAATGCACCTAAGCCTTCTGTTACCTTTTCAGATCCATCTACTAATTGTTTTTCTCCATCAATTAATTGACCTGATCCGTCTTTCACTCTATCAGCACCTGCTTTTGCATTACCTAAACCTTCACCAAATCCATGAAACTTACTAACAAATTCATTTTGTGCGTTCGTTAGTTTATCAATACCGATCGTTAAAGTTTTCAATCCTTCTGGATTCGGTTGTTTATTTTGCATTCCACTTGTCGTTTCATTGATTTCACCTTTTAATTGTTTTACTTCTTCATTTAATTTGTTTGTTCCACCTGCTACTCCGGCAGCCTTCTGCTGAACTATCGCCGTACTTTTTGCCGCATTTGTTATATATGGTTGTAACTGTTCTTGATATTCTTTTGGTAAACTCTCAATTTGCTTTTGCAAATTAGCTACATCTTGTGCTGCATTTTTTGCATCCCCTGCTGTTGATTGGGTAATTTCATTTAACTGATTTACGTTTTCTTCAGCTCCATTTATTTTTTGATTTACTTTATTTAATATAGAAGGACCTTTAGACTGTACTCCCTCTAAACCTACAATAGAATTTTTTACTTTATTATTTAAATCTTGCAAACCCTTTTGAATCTCTTGAGAACCTTTCTCTAATTGACTTTGCCCTCCCACAAGTTGTTCCATACCATTTGATAGTTCAGTTGTTCCTGTTTTTAATTCACCTGTTTTACTTACCAACGTGTTCAATCCGTTCGTTACTTTCTCAGATCCACTTCGCAATTCGCCAATTCCTTTTTGTATTTCACCCGTTTTGTCATTTAACGTATTTAAACCATCTGTTACTTTTTCGGAGCCACCTACTAATTTCCCTATACCTGTGCTATTTAATGCATGTAAACCATCTGTTACTTTTCCAGAGCCATCCGCTAATTTCCCTATACCTGTTTTGCTATTCAACGTATTTAAACCTACTGTCACTTTTCCTGACCCATCTACTAATTTCCCTATACCTGTCTGCATCTCACCTGTTTTGCTATTTAACGTATTTAAACCTACTGTCACTTTTCCTGACCCATCTACTAATTTCCCTATACCTGTTTGCATCTCACTTGTTTTACTATTTAACGTATTTAAACCGTTCGTTACTTTTCCTGACCCATCTACTAATTTTCCGATACCTATTTGCATCTCACCTGTTTTGCTATTTAACGTATTTAAACCATCCGTTACTTTCCCAGATCCATCAAATAATTTCCCAACTCCATCCTTCATCTCCCCAGATTTCCCTTGAAGTGTATGAAGGCCATCCGTCACTTTACTTGAACCATCATGCAGCTCACTTGATCCGTCGTGCAGTTTACTTGCACCTTCCGCCCCATCTGCTAATCCTTTTGAGACGTCTTGAATAGAATCAAACATTTTCTCTGCATATGTCTTCGTTAACGTACTTGATACTTCACCTTTAATTTTTTCAATCGCGGTTCCGCCAATTTGTGAAGATAAGAAGTTTAAGCTTTCGTTTGGAATATATTCTAAGTTTAATGGCTTTGGATCATCTTTTAATAACGTTGTAGCGTTACTTGAGAAGTCATCTGGAATGCGTACTAACATGTAATACTTTCTACCTTCCATTCCTTTTTTCGCTTCTTTCTCACTTACAAATTCCCATTTAAAACTTGTATTATCTTTTAAATTATCAACGAGCCCTTTTCCAACCTCAATTGGTTTCCCATCAAATACTGCACCTTTATCTAAATTAACTACCGCCACTGGTAAATCATCTAACTGTTTATACGGATCCCAAAAGGCCCATAAAAACATACCCGCATATAAAATCGGTACGAATAGAACCGCGATAATTGGAATTAATATTTTTTTACTTTTTATAATTTGTGTGAACTCTTTACGAAGTAACTGATTTCCTTTCATCATTTCTCCCCCTTTATTAAATGACCGAAATGTTCATTTGGTCATTTTTCCCCAAACAAAAAGGCTATACTTATTCATACATATGCCTTATCCCCGAATTTATACTATGCAGCTGTTCCTTACTATGAAGTGAATATTTCTATTATCCCTCCTTAAATTAAATGTATGACCGTTTCGTTCAATTGGTCACTTTTCATAATAATAAAAGGATTATCTTAGTTTGACAATCCTTTTAATAAATAAAGTTCAAATAATTCTGCGATTTTTTCTTTTTCTAGCGGTTCATGATTTTTTTCCCAATCAAAAATAAGCGATACGTATAAGCGAAGCATAATAAATGCTGTAATTTCTGGATCACATTTGCTAATTTCACCTTTATCAATCGCAATCTTTAAATACGATTGAATGACAGAAACAATTTCCACATCTACTTGTTGCATCACTTCTTGTACTTCTTTCGTTCCCATATCGCGCTCTTCTTGAATTAACTTAATCATGAGCTGATGTTCTTTTCTGAATTCTAATATGCTATATAATGCTCTATGTACATTTTCAAAAAATGAAACATCTGAACGAATTGCATTTTCTGCAACTTGCTTCATTTCTGTAATTAAATTAGAAATAATTTCACCAAATAGCTCTTCTTTATTTTTGAAAAAAGTATAAATCGTTCCTTTTCCTACATTCGCTAACTTCGCTACTTGATCCATCGTTGTTGCTTTATAACCGAATGCTGAAAAAGACTTTGTTGCAGCCTCAATAATAGAACGTTTTCGATCTATCGCCACATCGTCACCTCCAAAAATGACCAATTGGATAATATAGTCAATTAGTACATCTTTGATATTACCACACGCTTACATTGTATACAAGTTCTCTTTTTTATTATTTCCAGTATAAAAAATTCCAGTCAAGTTATATCATACTGTCCATAGTTTATCAGAAGAAAAGAGAAAAGGAAAAGGTGTTCTTAAGATATATATCTCTAGAACACCTTTTTATTATTTCAACATAGAAATCATAATCTTCTCTAACTCTTCCTTATTTACATTTTTATCAAATACTGCTTCTCCTTGATCCTCTAAACTATGATTAATAATGACAATTTGATACGCACTATCTTTCCCTTTTGCAGGAACAATCATCTTCATACCTTGTAAATTACTATCCGAGTTATGAGTCGCGTAGAATATTTGATTACCTTCTAATTCGTACTGTTCAATGTTTTCTTCTACACCAAATAAAGCATGAAACGGATCTTTACTTTCTCCAAATACTTGCGATTGATAAGTTGTATAGTTTCCTTTTCCGTTTGTATACTCTGATTCAATAATTAATTCAGGTCTTCTCTTAATAAAATAACCTACATTTTCATCCTTCAGATTGTATCCTTCAATTGTGTACGTTGGCTTCTTAATTTGAAAATCAACATGTTGTTGCGCTTCCTTTACCGTGTAATTTAAAGATTCGTATACTTTGTCATCAAATGGTTTTGCTTGATCATAAAGTGCATATAATTTGTCACGATCAGCTTTTGATAAACGCTCTTCTCTAAAAACTGTTGACTCGTAGTCAGAATCTCTCGGAGCACCTTTTTTCTGTATATTAATAATTTTTTTAGATAATTTTATGTACTGCTGGAATTCATCTTTTGTTAAAGCTTTTTCAGCTAAATATAAGTAATCTGTCTTTTCTTCATACACTCTTGCTGAATAATGATATTCTTTTTTCGCATTTTCTTCTGTACCATACAGCATATCTACAGCATTTTGGAAAGCATCCTTTGACTGCTCTACTTTATCCTCTTGCTTTTCTTTTCCTTCCGTTGCACGTGCGTTGAATAAAGAGAGGGATGCTATAGCAACTATGACAATAACTCCGAGTAAAGAAAGACGATACGATTTCTTCTGGAACTTTTTAATCATAACGATTCTCCTTTTTAGTGTTCGTTTATTTCTACTTAAATTTGCTAGGCTTGGTGCTTGATAGGAATAGTGTTCTAGAAGGGTAATAATTGTATGACCGTATGCAATTTGCTCCTCTTTATCTATAAAAGTAAGTGCATATGCGTCACAGGCTAATTCTTGATCTTCTCGCATACAAAAATAGGCGTACCAAAGAATCGGATTGAACCAATTAAATAGGAGCAAGCTGTACATAATCCAATTTACAGCTACATCGTTTCTCTTAATATGAGCTAACTCATGGTAAAAAACATATTGTAATTGTTGCTCATTTAATACTTTCATATGTTTTTTTGATAGTAATACTTTCGGGCGGAAGAAACTAAACACAGTTGGACTTACAATTTTTCCTGCTAAACGTAATGAAACTACCTTCTTTATTTTCATAGACTGCTTACAGCGATTAAATACTGTAACGATCTGTTCATCCGTAATATCCGGTTGTTTCTTTATGTACGAATATAACCGTCTATTTGTAATAAATGTGATGGCTGCTAATACAATTACCCCAGTTAGCCAAACATATAGAGCAATTTTATATAAAGATAATGTAGTCTGTTGTTCCGCACCCGCTTTTACTTCAGGTTCCCTATTTTTTGTCACAGTTTCAGAATTTGATTCCAATTCCACTTTACGGTCGCTTTCTATATTCACTATACTCTCCGTAGACGGCATATTTTTTGGAATAACTTCCGATACACTAGAGCGATAGGAAAGTAATGAATAAATGCTATACGAGCTATCTGGTGACCATGGTAAAAGAAGTCTTATCATTAATACGATCCACAGCATATATTGCCACCGGGGTGTTAACTTATTTCTAAGCAGAATTTTTATACATAAAATAAATCCAACTAATATGCTAGCCATCAGTGACGTTTCTATAAGCCAATCAAAAAAATGAGGAAGGTATACATTTATAAGCATGTCTATCATTTTTATCGATCCTTCCTCTTATTCTCCTCTGTCTTCTTATCTAAAATGCGTTTCAGTTCATTAATATCTTCTGAAGATAATTTCTCCTCTTTCAAGAAATTGACCAGTAACGGCTTAAACGCCGCACCGCAAAAACGCTTTAGTAACGATTTCGTTTCAACTTGTAAATAATTATCTTGTGATACTAACGGATAATAAGCGTACATACGCCCTTTATCTTGATGATAAGAAACGGCTTCCTTTTGTACTAATCGATTAATTAATGTACGGATTGTTTTCGGTTTCCAGTCCATTGCATCTTCCAGTTCTTCTATAATTTCATTCGCTGTTTGTGGAGAATTCGACCAAAGTACTTTCATAATTTCTAATTCTGCTTCAGATATTTTAGGTAATTGATTTGTCATAATATATTTCACTCCTCCGTATTACATTTGTAATCTACAACTAAGATTACAAATGTAATACTTAAATGTCAACCTTATTTTAGAAAAAATTAATTCTAGCTAAACCTTACTTCACAACAACAAATTTCCCTTTTTTCAAATAATCAAATAAAAAAACAAGAAAAACTTTACAATTAATAGTAATATATAAAATAGACAAGTTTATCAAAATAGTGGAGGCTTTTTCAGTCATGATGCGTGCGCTTCGTTTAAATATAAAGCAAGCTTTTTGTAATCGTGTTTCTTTAATTATTATGTTTAGTGGATTTGTTCTTATTTGTATTTATCACTATTATTATGTCATTCGTTATTTAGGAGACGCTGCGAGCGGACCTATATCAACAGATATAAAATGGATTGGATTTCGTGACAATGAAATGGATGTTTATTTATTATTAATGCCAGTTATTGCGAGTTTCCCCTTTAGTACAAGTTACAATTCCGATAAGTCAGATGGTTTTAAACCGTTCGTGAGTAAAGGAATTTCTTTATTTCCTTATTCAGTAACGAAATATATCGTTACGTTTTTTTGCGGAGGATTTCTTTATACATTTCCATTCATCTTATCGTTATTATTTTGCAAATTAACCATTCCAGACGGAGAACCTATAGCTGGTTCAGGCATCATAAATGATGATGGAATGTTCGCAAACCTATATTTAGATGCGCCCCTCACTTACATTACGGTATATATCGGAATTAATTTTTTATTTGCAGGTTTAATGGCCCTCTTAGGACTTGCTGCATCTGCATGGTCACAAAAGGACTATATGGCAATTCTATTTCCATTTGCAGTTAACTCCATTCCGTACGTCCTGCTAAATACAATATTCCCTACAATAGGCGGAGCACCTATTCATTTATATGACCCAAAGCAACCATTGAATGGAATGTCACCGTACATTTTAACGATGCAATGTACTTTCTTCCTTCTCATTAGCTTATTCATGTATATACAAGGCGTAAAGCGCGATAGAAAAAAATATAAAAGAAGGTTGCAAAGAAGAGATCGGTGTAGAAAAGCGTTTCAAGTAATTTCAGACTAAATCATTGAACGAATAAGAGCGTAATTCCCTAAGTTAGACGGGAATTACACTCTTATTATCATTTACATGTATCACTCGTATATTTTCGATACTCATATAATCATCCTCCCCTTTACGGCGTACCAGCCAATCCCCATAAAATAACGACCGCTACAAAATAAATCGCTTTAACACCTACCACTAAACATAATGTAATAATTGCATATTTACTCAACTCTCTACTTGCGCCGATTAAAGTAAAAATAACTGCCAAACTAAACGTTATATAAGATGCTGCTGTATGTATTAAGTTATATGTAATATCTAAATTTTGTGTAAGCCCTGTTATATCAGCTACAAATTGAAGCATGACGATTGTACTAAAAAAAATTGCAAGCTGATTCATTAATTTCCCATTTAACCATGCTTGCATCTTTAACCCCCTCATTAAAAACACTGAATTTTAAAATAATTCTAACATGATTTTTACAGAAAAAGAACGCTCAGTATATCTCTAAGCGTTCTTTTACAACTATTTAAGAAGCTTTCTTCAAATCAATTTGAGCAAGTACTGGGTCGTGGTCACTTACACGTCCATGTTCTTTCATAATGTTTGAGTTTAAGTGTACTGGGTCTACAATTGTGTGCGGTGCAATGTTGTTTGTTACTAAAATATGATCTAACACTTGCGCATTTCCTTCATGAATGTACGTGTAGCGATTTTCTTTCGGCACTGTGTTTAACATATTTTTTAAGTTTGTTCCTTCTAGTGTTTTTAATGGTTTAGCGAACTCGAAATCGTTCATATCCCCTAACACAACAACTGGTGCATTCGTATTCTTTTTCTGAATACCTTGTACAAAATTGTTTACTTCTTGTGCTAACTGAACTCGTTTTTCTTCACTCTTTAATACGAGTGGCTGTACTTTTCCAAATGGCGTTGCATCTCCTAGTTTTGAGTTTAAGTGATTGGCAACGACGATAACGTTTTGTCCTTGGAATGTAAATTCTGCCGCAAGTGGTTTACGTGTACTTTCAAATAATGGGTTTTCGTCTCCAATGCGAACGACATTTTTATCAAGTAACTTCGGTACTGCTGCTAATTTCACGCGTGATGGGTTGTAGAAGAAACCGACGCGAATATTCGCTCCTGGCGCTCCTCCGTCTAGATTATTATGTGGAGCAATTTCTACATACTCATACTTTGGCCCGCGAATTTCTAGAACTGCATCAATGATACGTTTTGCACTTAAAGAAGCATCTGTTGTACCGTCATTAATTGATCCATTGTTATCTTGCATTTCCTCTACACCGATAATATCTGGCATTTTTAAATTGTATTTAATAGAATACGCTAACGCTTTTACTTTTTCATCTGTTGTTTCTTTTTTATTCGCCGAGAAGTTTTCAATGTTATATGTAGCAACTGTTAACTTATCAAGACGCGGCTGAATATTTGCTCCTATTTGCTTAAATCCGCCGTCTACTACAGATGGTAATTCCGTTATTGGCGCAATGCGGAACGAACCGTAATCATATCCGACTACTCCTGTTATATCTCCTGTGAAAGTATCTCCTACTTTTGCTACATAATCACGAGGTACTTTTACAGAAAGACGCTCTGGGTTTAATTGATTTTCATCTAATACAGGTGTGCCATATTTCGTTACGACTTTATCTCCGCCATTTTTTACTGTTACATATAAATTCCCATTTTTCTGAGGGGCAATAATTTTTGGTGTTGGCATCGTAATGCGCATACCTTCTATACTTTCATAAAAGTCGATTGCATCTTCATTTGGATCAAATAAACCAAATGCATCATTATCGATAATTTGATCAGGAATTTTCACACCATTTTCTCCAAGTACAATCGGTGCTGGTAAAGCTTGATCTTTTGCGATTACAGCAACGCGGCTCGCTTTAATTTCCGTCGTCGTTAAGTCTGTTTCAAATCGCTCTGCATATCCAGGTCCAACATATTCTTCTACTACTCCATCAACTTGAATAAGATCTCCTACTGCTACATTCGCATCTTTTTTGTATACGTACATACCTTCTGAGGTAGCTGGATCATTATCTGGCTGATTGTCTTCTATATAAAAACCATTTTTATCAAGCGCTGTTACAACGCCTTCCACATTGTACACTTTCTTCCCGTTGTAAGGAGAAATATGTGATTTACCTTGAATATCATGAATACGAACCTGTTCATTGTTTACGATAACAAATGAAAAAGTTGAAATTGCTGAAGAAGTAAGGCCTTCTTTCTCTGCAATTGCTTTCATTACACTATTTTCATTCACTACGATTTGTCCGTTATAACGAACACTTTTATTTGTAGGGTTAGAGCCATCTAACGTATAGTAGATTGTTGCTCCTTCTGTGCTCGTTGTTAATGTTACTGCTGTTCCTTTCGCAATTTCCCCGCCACCAGGCGAAGCTACTACATCGCTAACACGGTTTTGTCCTTCTCCTTGAAACTTATGAGCTGTTACTGATTTTAAACCTGGGCTACTAAAATATAATTCAAGCGTCCCTGTTAAACTAACTTTCTTCCCAATATTTTCAGGATGATCTTTCACGTTTACTGCCGCTCTCACATCGCCTTTTGGCAACTGAACAGGCATGATTTTGTCTGGATTCGTTTCATTTGGCGAATCGGCAATTGCCACATTTGTGTCGTCAAACTTAGCCGGATCTTTCGTGTATTTAGAAGGACTTTGCGTATATCCAACGATATATCCTTCCACTGTCCCCTTCGTTTTCCCTTGCTGCTTAAATACTTGAATTGCTTTTTCTACTGACATAGAAGTAGTTTCTTCTGCTTGTGCTAAAGTTCCAGTAAATGAAAGCAATAGCAAGAATGATAAAAAGATACTTAACAATTTCTTCACAGCCATTTCCCTCTCCCTATTTCATATTTTCTCAGCATTTCTATCATATCAAATGATTCGTTATATAGAATGATATTTCGACAAGTTTTACAAAAAAATTATTTAATTTACAAGCTTTCAAACTATAATACAAAATAATAATTTTACACCTTCTACGAATGCGTTTTATAATATGAAAGAGAAAAAACAGAAATATCGAAATTTAATTGGCATGTAAAATGGATTCATTTGAATAGGAGTGATTGGATGGAAGTACAGACAGAAACATACCGCGCAGCTATGAATGGAACATTAGAACGTCATTTTTCAGATATGATTGCTGTTATACCAACTAGAATTACAATTGAGCAGTTAAAACAGCGGCTAGAAAATATCGCTACTAAAGTTGATGAGTTAAAAATTGTTTATAGTGATGAGACAAGCCTTATTGCTGAGTTACATATGGATGAAACAATCATACCGTATGAACTGCATATTGATGAGGCGAATGATCCAGAAGAATATAAAATGTACAATAGACAAGATTCTACAATCGTAGATCGTAATTTTGAAGATGCGGCTTTCGGTACTGAAATTTTCACTCGTACGCTATTTGTAGGCGATGTACTGGACTGCTTTTTCCAGCAAATACAATTTTTATGGAACCTCGCCCCAGATTTGTTATTTGTAATCGATTCAAGCGCAGCAATGAAGGTGATATCTAGAAGCTATATTGAATATCACGTTGAAAATGAATTATTACCTGACATTCCTGACTTATACGTTATTCATTCCGTTTATGAAGACGATAAAGAAGGCGAGCCTACGCAATATTGGTTTCATACACACGGCCTTTTAAGAGCAGGTGTAACAGAAATAGAATTAATTATTCCAAATCGCATTTCTTCCTACTACGGCATTGGTGACCTCTTTCAAACATTTGCGAATAATGCCGTTGAGAATGGACAAGTCCCTATGAATGAGCCTATCGTTATCGCACATAGTCAGCAAGGTTCTATACATACAGTAGCTGTTCCATGGGAGAAAGGATTATCTTATATTGGGCATAAAACGAGTATGGATCAATTATCTTCAATTGAGGATGAAGAAGTGAAGCTACAACCAATAGATGCACAAAACACATTCTTAGGCGGGATGGATGACCGAGATGAATACCATCAATCGCCATCTGTTCTCTTGTTCAAATTTGATACTTCAGAAGAATGTATCGAAAGCTTTTTTAAAGAACACGAGGAAGCTACAGGGCTCATGTTTTATAAAACAAATAGTGAAACGGCTCGTATGGCTTACAATGCGAAGAATACTTTCGGGTATTTCAGCAACATTTTTCAAATTGAACAATCAAATGAAGATTTTCGTTTCCTCGCTAAATTTGGTGTTTCCTATGAAGAGGGTAAAAGCGAACATATGTGGTTTGAAATGCAACATATTACAGAAGACCTTATTCAAGGGGTACTCATCAATGAACCATATTTTATAGAAGATATGAGTGAAGGAAATTCTTATCATTTAGATTTTGATGACTTAACAGAATGGGTTATTTATGCGGGAGATGCCGTGATAAAGCCAAATAACTTATATATGTTTATTGGTGAATAAGTGTTTTATATAACAAACAAAACGCCTTCAATGTGATTGAAGGCGTTTCACTTTATTGTGCGATTAATTCCGCATCCATTACTTTCTCCAAATGAGATAGCACACGCTTTGCAGCTCTCTCACCTTGATCAATACAGTCCGGAAGACCAGAACCAGCGTAAGAACTACCTGCCAAGTATATACCTGGCAACTCTTTCTCCATGAATGTTGTGAGTTTCTTCATTCGCTCGTTATGACCTACTGTATATTGGGGCATTGCTTCTTTCCAGCGGCTTACGACTGTAAACTCTGGATCCTCTGTAATATCCATCGTCTTTCGTAAGTCTTCTAGTACAAGCTGAATGAGTTCCTCTTCTGTTTGTTCTACAACTGCTTCATCACCAGGTCGTCCAACGTAACATCGAAGAAGCATTTTTCCTTCCGGCGTTGTATGTGGCCATTTTTTATGTGTCCACGTACATGCTGTAATTGTGTAATCACTATTTCGAGATACGACAAATCCTGTACCATCAATATCTCGCTGAATGGCTGATTTCGGGAAAGCCATTGCCACATTCGCAACTGATGTGGCTGGAATGTTACGGAAGAAACGAAACTGCTTATACTGCGCAAACATTGATGGCAATACTTTATGCGATGTTGCCACTACGACCGCGTCCGCTTCTATCTCTTTTCCATTACTTAGCGTAATCGTATAGCCATCACCCTGTTTTGCAACTTTTTCAATGCGGGTTCCCTTTATTATCGTACCTTCATGCATCTTCATTTCGAGAGATTCTACGATAGATTCTAAACCTGTTTTCACTGTTTGGAAGATTCCCTTTTTCGGTTCCGTTTTCTCTTCTTTCGGAGCGAGCGTACGCATACCGAGTGAAATACTGCGATGTTTCTGCTCAATTTGATACATTTGCGGGAATGTTGACATTAAGCTCATTTCATCAATATCCCCTGCATAAATACCCGATAGTAATGGTTCTATTAGATTTTCAACCACTTCGTTTCCGAGGCGATGTCTGAAAAACTGCCCGAGTGATTGGTCAGATACCGGCTTTGATCTCGGCATTAATAGATCAAAACCAGCTCTTAGTTTACCAATTGGGGAGAACAGCCCGGAAAATAGAAACGGTGTAATTTGCGTTGGAATTCCCATCATTGATCCGCTCGGCATTTTATGTAACCGATTGTTTACGAGGATAAATGATTGACCGGCCTTATTATTTACAAGTTCATCGCCAAGACCTAATTCTCGCGCTAATCTAGCTGCACTTTCTTTTCGTACTAAGAAAGAATCTGGTCCGCGTTCAATTGTAAATCCATCTTTTCGAACGGTTTGAATTTTCCCACCAATTTTACCCGATGCTTCTATCAGTAATGTATCGATCGGCAAGTTCTTGTCATGAACATCTTTTTGTAAGTTATACATTGTTGTTAATCCTGTGATGCCACCGCCGATGATTACAACTTTTTTCCTCAAGCAGGCTCCCCCTTTCTTCTTACATTACAGATTCTTTTTTCTTTACTACAACATCTGTTAAAGAGTCGATAAATGCGTCCGATGCATTTGGCATTTCTGGACGATAATATTTTGCGCCAATTTCATCTGTTACAACTTTACACTCAAAGTCGTTGTCATATAAAACTTCTAAATGTTCCGCAACAAACCCAACTGGTGCGTATACGAATGAAGTATAACCGTACTTTTCATTTAATTCTCTCGTTAAATCTTGTACATCTGGACCAATCCAAGGATCTGGTGTGTTTCCTGCACTTTGCCAACCTACTGCATAGTTTGCTACTTCAGCACCTCTTGCAATATAGTCAGCTGTTTCATTTAATTGATCTGGGTATGGATCGCCCATTGCAATAATTTTCTCTGGTAAGCTATGTGCAGATACGATTAATACTGCTTTTTCACGTTCTGCTTCTGACATACCGTTATATATACCTTTCACTGCATCAACCCAGTACTGGATGAATTTCGGTTCTTTATACCAGCTATCAATGCCGTGAATTGTTAAGTTTCCAAGTTTCTCAGCTTCTTCTTGTGCTCGTCCAACGTATGATTTCACGCTAAACGTAGAATAGTGCGGCGCAAGAACAAGTGCGATTGCATCTTGTATACCATCGTTATGCATATCTTTCACTGCATCTTCAATAAACGGTTCGATATGTTTTAAACCAAGATACATATGGTACTCTACTTCATCTTGCACTTCATTTAAACGCTTCTCTAACTTTTTAGCTTGCTCTAATGTAATAGTAGCTAAAGGAGAAATACCACCAATTGCACGGTAACGCTCTGTTAAATCTTCTAGCATTTCAGGACTTGGCTTTCTTCCTCTGCGAATATGTGTATAGTAACGTTCAATATCTTCTTCTTTATATGGCGTTCCGTATGCCATTACAAGCAAACCAATTTTCTTTTTCATACAGCAATTCTCCTTTACTTCGCTAACTGCCCTTTAGAGTATTCATGGATAAATGTAGTTAAACGTTTTAATGTATCTGGATTTACTTCTGGGAATACACCGTGACCTAAGTTAAAGATATAACCTGGCTGCTTCATCCCTTGATCTAAAATACCTTTTACATGTTCTTCAATAACAGACCATGGCGCAAGTAAGAATGAAGGGTCCATATTACCTTGTACCGCCTTATGTACGCCGCGAGCACGTGCCTCTTCAATTGGTAAACGCCAGTCTAAACCGACAACATCAAGCGGTAAGTCGTGCCACTCATTCACTAAGTGTGCAGCTCCTACGCCGTGCATAATCATCGGTACACCCATCGTGCGAACTTCTGCAAAAATACGCTCCATTGCTGGTTTAATAAATACGCGGTAATCTGCTACATTTACTGTTCCAACCCAAGAATCGAAAATTTGAACTGCTTTTGCTCCTGCATTAATTTGCGCTTTTAAATATGTAATAACCATATCTGCTAGTTTATCCATTAAAGCGAACCAAGCTTTCGGCTCTGCATACATGAACGCTTTCGTATTATGGTAGTTACGAGATGGACCGCCTTCAATCATATAGCTCGCTAGTGTAAATGGAGCTCCTGAAAAACCAATTAACGGTACGTCTAGCATTTCTGTCGTTAATAAACGAATTGTATCTAATATGTACGGTACGTCATCTTCTGGATTGATTTCCCCTAGTTTTTCTACGTCTTGTAAAGAACGGATTGGATTATCAATAACTGGGCCAATACCTGATTTAATTTCTACATCCACACCAATTGCAGGTAGTGGTGACATAATATCTTTATAAAGAATTGCTGCGTCTACGTTATATTGATCAACTGGTAATTTTGTAACGTAAGCACATAACTCTGGATTGTGTGTAATTTCAAATAAAGAATACTTTTCTTTTATCTTTCTATATTCCGGCTGCGAACGACCTGCTTGACGCATATACCATGCTGGTACATAATCAGTACGTTCCCCCCTACATGCTTTTAAAAATGTCTCATTTATAGTTCTTACCAAGACCCTTGCTCCCTTCCTTGCCAATGCTTTTGCTCTAAATACGTTCTATTCCGCTATTTATCTTTTTTTACTATACAGCTTGTAAAAACAAAATGCATAATATTATGTACGTTGTTCATTAAATTGACACAAACATTCGTAAAAACGCTTACCGTTTTCACAACATTCTTATTATAACACAGAGAAAAACTATGGTTTAGCTACTTTTGACTTTTCTCCTTCGCGATTCGTTTGTGTGTTATATGGCACAACGTAAAAGCTCGGTTTTGAAAAGATATTAACGAACTTTTCTTCATATTCTCCAGCACCGTTTACAGTGCCTACATGCGTATGAATTCCGTTTTCCACTCTATAAATACGATACATAATTCTTTCATCTGGAAGTGGTGTCCAGCTTAATTTCGCTTTAAATAAACCGAAAGGGCTAAACGCTAATTTCATTTTCACATCTTCAATCTTATGCAACCGAATCGGAGCACCGATTGTTTCCACACCTTCTGGTTTCATAAACTGCTCTTTCTGTTCTACATTTGCCTTCGTTAAAATTTTCTTAAATAATTTCGTTGCTGACGCACTTTCTCCTTGCAGCTGATGCTCTTTATCTGTACGATCATAACCAATCCAAACAGCGCCTACTAAATTTGGCGTATAGCCAACGAACCACATATCTCTAGCTCCATTATCTTCATTTGGTAAGGAAGTGGTACCTGTTTTCCCAGCTAACGCCCCGTTATATACACCGGCTTTCGCTGTCCCTTCCTTTACAACTCCTTCAAGCATTTTCGTCATATACCATGCCGTTTGTTTCGAGAAAATTTTCGTTTCTACTTTTGGCGATTCTCCAATGACTGCACCATGTCTATTTAACACTTTATCAATAACGTGCGGCTCAATAATATCACCATTTGCTAAAAACGCACGATACATTTTCACAAGATCAAATGGTGAAACACCATTTTTCAATCCGCCAAGCGCCGTACTTAGACCAGCATCTGCAATATGGACATTACCCTTTTCTAAATATTGCTTTCCTTCCTCTACCCCTAACTCATTTAATAAAGAAACTGCCGGTACGTTTGCCGATTCTAAAATCGCATCGTACATCGTCATTTCTTTTGAATACTCATGATTGTAATTTCGAGGTTCATAGCCCTCAAAAGAATTTCTTTCATTCGTTAATAAAGAATATGGATTATATTTTTTCGTTTCGAGTGCTGGTGCATAGACGATAAGCGGTTTTAACACAGACCCCGGCTGCCTTTTTGCAAAAACACGATTAAATCCTCTTGGCACATACTTCCTTCCGCCAATCGCCGCTTTAATCCCGCCCGTACGATTATCCATTAATAAAAATGCACCTTGCGCCACCTCTTCTTTCCCAGGGAAATTTCTTGCATCTTGAAATTGGTTATACGCTACCTTTTGAATCTTTTCATCCATCGGTACGACAAACGTATATCCTCCGCGAAGCACTTCTTGATGAGATAATCCGTATAAACGTGCTGCTTCATCTATAACCATATCAATATACGGCATATATGCGAGTTCATTCTCATCTAAGTTTTTATATAGAGCAATTGTCTTCCCTTGATAACGTACGCTTTCTTCTGCAGTCAAATAGCCTTGTTTATGCATAAGTGACAATACGAGATCACGGCGTTCTTTACTCTTCTCTGGAGAAAAATAAGGTGAATATCCGTTTGGCGACTTCGGAAGACCTGCAAGCATTGCCCCTTCTTCTACTGTTAAATCTTCTACATTTTTATTAAAATACAGCTTTGCTGCCGCTTGAATACCGTAAGCTCCATGACCAAAATAAATACGATTCATATACATTTCAAGAATTTGTTGCTTCGTATATTTTTGCTCGAGTTGAAGGGAAATTGCGACTTCTTTCAACTTGCGCGTAAATGTTTTTTCACGAGTTAAAAAGACGCTTTTAGCAAGTTGCTGCGTAATCGTACTACCGCCCTCTACTTTTTCTCCAGCTAACGTATCTTTATAAAGAGCACGGAATATAGAAGGATAATCAATCCCTTGATGCTCATAAAAACGAGAATCTTCCACTGCAATAAACGACTGCTGCACGTATTTTGGAATTTGCTCGATTGGTACGAGGTCTCTATTTTCTACATATAATTTCGTAATTTCTTTCCCTTTCTGGTCAACGATACGTGATGAAGAGTGGAAAACGAGTTGCTTTTCATCCATCATATAGCCACCAGCTAACACAATAAGTTTATAAAATACAATCGCTAATACTAGCGTTGCTACCCCACCTAATAAAGTCCATTTTACTTTCTTCATACATCGGCCTTCTTTCCAAATGATGGTACATTTATTATTTGAAAAAGAAGTATCTTTATGTATATAATCTTCGAAGTTTTTTAAGGGAGTTGATATAATAGAAACAAATAAGTAAGGGGGCATTAAAATGAAGGCTATTATTTCATACGAAACACCTCTAGAACAAGCACATTTCACTGCAAAAAATAATGAAAAAGATATGTTTTATAAAGAAAATACAGAAGAATCTGTAGAAGGATCTCTTAGGTATGATGTACTAGACGCTGTTGGGGAATTTAAAGGTCAACCTGGCTATATTGTTTGTAACAACATTTCTGTAACAGAAGAAGGTCGCCCAGTATTTGAAAACCGTTTTAAAAACCGCGCAGGCCTTATTGAAAACGAACCAGGATTTCAAGCGATCCGCGTTCTACGCCCATTAAGTAACGATACATACGTCATCTTAACGATGTGGGAAACAGAGCAAAACTTTAAAGACTGGACAGAATCACGTTCATTCGAAAATGCTCATAAAAAACGCCCCGCACAAGCAGAAGGACAAGCTCCGGCGCATCCACATCCACATGCAGAGCAACAGAAAAGTATTTTCTCTCGTCCATCATTTGTGACTACTTTTGATGTAGTAGTTTAAGTTTTTTGGTTCGGGGTGTGGAGACCACGGTATATGAAATTATATCGGCGATTCTTCGAATATATCGGCGCAACTTGAAATATATCAGCGATTCCCTGGATATATCAGCGCAACTCAAATTATATCAACGATTTTCCAAATATATCGACTTATCGACAATTCACGACACAAAAAGGAAACACCATTACACACTGGTGTTTCCTTTTTCTTTGTACCAATTATATATACGAAGCGCATCTTCTTTTTGCATATGCTTCACTTTGTAAGGATGCCCCGCTACCGATACGACAGCTGTACATAGCTCGTCTTTCTTTTGAAAATACGACTGACTATATCCTACTGCTTGAACATGCCTTCTTCGCATGATTCCTGTATATTTCGCGAGTCCTCGGTACACCATTACTAACTGATTGTCTCGTATCATATAACCACTACTTGTATACCGAGCGTATGCAAGTAACGTAAATATAATAAATAGTGGTATCAGAGTGAATAACGCGATATTTTGTTTAAAATATATACTCACACCGACGATTGGCAGTGCGAGCACGGCACTTGTAATCCATCCCATTATTACGTAACGGCGCAATGCTACTTTGGATAAATGGACGATTTCCTCTTCCATTTCATACGGCAACTGCAAATACGTAAGTAACTGCTGCACATCTTTTTTCTTCATAAAAGGATGTAACATCACTTCATTCCCAGCGGATTCTATACTTTGAATGACTTCTACTTCGACAGAGCAATAACCGAAAGGCTGACGGAGAATGCCTTCTTTCACTGTAATCGCTTGAATGCGGTATAATTTTAACACAAACTCTTTCTTATCAAATAATCCTTGCACGATGCGAACTTCATTTCTATTTCGCTCTATTTTAAAGTTCGCATATTTTAATGCATAGCCAGCTGTAGAAATGACCCACGAAACTATCATTAAAATCGCGGCCATAACGATTAATTCATATACACCGTTATCCATCACATACGCTTCCACTTTATTGATGAGCCATTCTGGTAAAAATTGATTAAATTCTGTGTAAAGGATGACTAACATAGAAAATACTAATCCAAATCTACCAGATGTAATAGATGCTACTAAAATTTCTTTCGTCGTTAACTGATATACCGTCTTACTTTCTTCTGCCGCTGGCGTCTCTTCAGTCACAACGCTTCTTTCTTTATGTAATAAGGCTATCAGTTCCTTCGCTTCCTCTTCTCTAATACCAGCTAACATCACTTCTGGCTCATTACCGCCGCCCGCTACTTCAATATTTAATTTCGTTAGTCCAAGTATTTGATAGATGATGTTAGAAGATGTACTAATATTTTGCACACGTTCTTTATTTAAATAACTTTCTTTCTTAACGAACACACCATGCTTTATATGTAAAATATTACTTTCAACCCAGTACACTTTAAAATACCATTTTATAGCTGAGAAAATAGCCATAATGAATAATACAAACAAAAGAACAAGATGTAAGAAATACCACGGTTCTACTTGACCATCTGATCGAAATAAAACAAGAAAAATAAAAGGCAACAAAGTCGCAATTCGAATACCTAATAAAATTGTGATCGGATGTTGCCTCTTATACATCCTCATCACTCACTTTCGCAAGTTCTCCAATTTGTCTTTTTAGCTGCTCTGCTTCTTCTTTCGTTAAACCTGGAATACTATGAGAAGTTGCTGCTGTTGAAATATGTAATTCTGCTAAATTATACTTTCTCATAATCGGGCCCTGTTCAATCGTTACGTGCTGCACGCGAATCATCGGAATGAGTACGCGTTTTACAACGAACATTCCCTTTTGAATCTCAATCTCTTCTTCATTTAATCTATAACTATAATAGCGCTGACGTAAATTTGGAAATACAAAATAATCAAGCGGGATAAACGTAATAGCGCCTGTTACTAACAACCCGAACAGCCAACCCCACCAATTAAAATTGATCATAAAAAAGAAATACGCAATTACGACTGCTAGTATAACTGCTGCCCCAATTAAAGCGTGAATTCGCCACACTTTCAGCATATTAGAATGAATCTCCCTTTCTAACGGCTGCATCTCACCACTCCAATTATATGAATTTATTACTTATATATTAGTTGGTATATACATATTTGTAAAATTATAGTTTTTTACATCGTATCAAGAACTTCTTTAAAATTCCCTTCATTAATGGAATACACTTGAAACTGAATATAATCTATCTCATTCGTATCTGGCTTAGCAAATGGCAAAATGTTAAATCTCGCCGCTGATCTTCCTAACATATCTACAATCATTAAAGAAACGTCAATATATTCGAAGTCTATACGAAATACTACTGCTTCTCCCGTACATTCATAATCTGTAATCGCATCATAGGACTTATTCGCACTAATGAGCATCACTTTTAATAGTTGGTTCAAATTTTCTGGTTTAAAATTAATCATATATACAGCTCCTTTTTCAACAAAACACTACCAAAACAGTGTAATCTTATACTTTCATAGCTTCACACATCAATTATATTAAAAATAAAGCTAGTTTTTTATAAATTTTTTGATATAATTACTTACGGGAAAAGGGAAGAATTTTATCTTCCCTTGTGTTTTTATTTGCATCTAGTACTTTTGCTAGATGCCTTTTTTTCTGCTAAAAAGGTATCCTCACATACTTTGAGGATACCTTTTCAACAATTGTACTTACATAACCGAGCCTCATCTCCTAGTTTATATTATTTCTGAGTATACTCTAAAGTGCGTTTTCACTCATTCTCGATAAGCAATTGCATTTGGCAACTGTAAGAATCCGTACTAAAAAACTCATCTAATAATTCCACTTCAATGCAATTTTTGATTGTTACATTATTTTTCTCTATATAATCTTTTAATTTCTCCATACTTTCTGCTTTATTATTCTTTTTATAGGCCAGCATCAAATAGTTACCTTCTGGTAATATATCTATATTTTGCTCTTTCTGTGTGTAATCATATTTACATAATACAGAAAAAGCATACTTTGGTTTAAATCTGTATTTTGAATGAATGGTATATGCTATACCAATTTCCATCGTTATTTCTAAATTTCTCTCCTGAATCATTTTATCTACATCTGAATAATATAGGAATCCTTTAAAATTACCCACTTCTTTGCATGGAGCAGTGACGATATAACGTTGCTCAAAATACTGTATTGTTATTTGATTATGTACTAATACCTTTTTAGCGACTTGTACACTATTATCTAGTTTATCAATCGTATGAATGACTGCTTGCATCTCTTTTATTTTTCGCATAGTTTCTTCTCTTTTTCATGCTAAACATTTTAATAATTCATCCATATTCTTTTCCGTAAAATTTTTTTGCAGTTCTTTCGTACTCGTTCTTAAAGCTTTTATTGTAATGCCTTTCATATTAGCAACTTCACCAATAGAAAATAAATTTCCAAATTTATTTTGCCCCCTTATTCTTGACTCTCCTCTAAAGGGAGACATTATTATTTTATCGTTAAAGTTAATGAAAGGATAATAGAAAATAGGTCATACAACAGTAGATGGCTATCATGTATCGTTGTTTTTTGAAATACTGCAACGTGAAATGAACCGTTAACTTTTTAGAGCATACATGACTATGTTTTATTGCTAAAGTTAATAAAAGCGTAGTATAAAAAGAGAGAGAATCTCTATACAGCTCTTTCTATAAGACATACCATTTTTTCTAGCTAACTAATTCAATGAAAGAAGGATATAATATGAAAATTGATAGACCAAAAATTTCGCCCGAGTTATCGTTAAAGAGTTTTCACGATATTTTTTATGATGAAGATTCAACATTAGAAATGTGTGAAATCGTCGATTCCACTTTTGAAAATGAATCTGTAGATAGAGTGCGTTTATATAGTGCAGTGATAAAGAATTCTAAGTTTACGAATACAGACTTTAGCAATATCGATATTACAGATGTTTGTTTTGAGAACTGTGATTTATCAAATGTTAATTTAAGCAATTCTTCTGTTCACAGAGTCGAATTTAAAAACAGTAAATTAATTGGAGTTAATTTTACAGAATCTAGCTTAGGGAATGTTGAATTTGAAAATTCAATTTTGAATTTAGCTTCATTTGGAAATTCTAAACTAGAAAAGATTATATTTAATGAAACTTCATTAAATAATGCAGACTTTTTTGACTGTAAGCTAAAGAAAGTTGAATTTGATTCATGCAGCCTTGACGAAGCAAATTTTGATCAAACATCACTGAAAGGAATAGATATTAGTTCTTCTACTTTTGATACACTTACGGTTTCAGTGAACAACCTAAGAGGATGTAAAGTATCACCACACCAAGCTATTCAGTTTGCATCTTTATTGGGATTGATTATTAAAGATTAGTCAAAAAGAACGATTTAAAACGTAAAGAGGTATCCTCGTACGGAGGATACCTCTTTATTATCTCTATTTTAGTGCATTTCAATAATTGTACCATCTTCGAATACTTTGAATACACCAGTAAACCCTGATCCAGCTGCACCTTCTATTTTATATGTCGTACGCACTCTAATTTGATAATATTTCTTTCCATTCTCTACTTGCGTATTCTCTAGCGTGTAATCATAATCTTCTTTATATTCATTTTTGATATATGCTGTAGCTTTCTCAAAAGTAAAATCATCTTGAGCTTTTCCTGTCTCTACCTTTTTATTGTTTTCTGTCGTTACTTTTTGAGTCTTGTCTGCTTCTACTTTTTTATTATTTTCCGTTGTTACTTTTTGAGTCTTGTCTGCTTCTACCTTTTTATTATTCTCTGTTGCTACCTTTTGACTCGTTACTGCATTTGTTTTTTGTGCCTTCGCTGCTGTTTCACTCTTTGCACTTTTTACTTCTTCACCAATTTTAGTGATTAATCCTACAGCCTTTTTATTATATTCTTCAAGATTCTTGTTATCTTTTGTTTCTGAAACTAGCTTATTTAATGTCTCTTTCGCTTCTGCATAATCTTTCTTATTTATTAACTCTTCACTTTTCGTCAGTTGCTCGCTATACTTCTTTTTTTGTTCTAAAATGGCTAATAATGCTGTTCGTTCTTCCTTGGCTTGCTTTATAAGCGTAGTATTTCCATTCTTCGTGTTCTCTACTTTTTCAAATGATTGAATTGATTCTTCTATCTTTATTTCTTCTTTTAACTTCACAGCTTCCATCATGATTTTCGTTTGTTCTACAAGCACTATTGCATCTGAATCGTCTTTTTTCTCATCTAGCGCTCGTTCAAATGATGATAAGGCATTTTTATATTCTTTATTCGTTAACGCGGTCTTCCCTGCATCCATTTCTTTTTCAAAATCTCCATTACTACATCCTGCTAACATTAAAAATGTAATTCCAATTACCGTTAATAACTTCCTCATTTTTTCTCCCCCTATGTATACCTAAAACAATAACGTCATATGTATAAAAGTCTGTGTAGTAATTAGACTGAAAGTAAATATGTACTACATTGTGTGTGGGAAAGGAAGTACATTTCATTTACTATCATTAGTTAAAACTCCTCAATAGTTGGTAGTTGGTTTTCTTCTTCTTTTAAGACAGAAAGGAATTTTAATAATGTGCGTAAAGCTCTCACCAGGCTCTTTACTACACACACTCTTATACACATAGAAAAACTATTTTTAGTTTGGTATTCTTTTAACTTTATATATTCTCGGTTGATTGGATACGCAGCTTAATTCGTAACATACCGAAAAACAACAGAAAACAAACCGTAACAAAAGTCACGTTTTGTAACCTCTTTGTAACACAAATGTAACACAATGTTTTTAAACATACAATAGTTTTTTTACATTATTTTCCCCACTTTCTATATTTTAAAGCGTTAATCCAGTTCCAATCCTTAATGTAATACGTATTTTCATAACAATCTCGCCATAAAAAGAGGGAATTTACATTTCTAAGTGAAAAGATACAAAGTTATTATTTTCGGATGTTATAAACTTCTTAAATTGAAAGATATCGGATCACAACTCTCCCCTTAAAATGAAAAAATACGCTATTCTTTCCTATGAGCTTACAGAAAGAATAGCGTATTTTTCAAAAATGAGTTCTTTTATTCAAACACTTTGGTTCTATATCACAATTAAAAGGGCAATCAACGCTAATATAGCTGGAAGTCCTTGTTTCACAATAATTGATTTATTAGATGTGAAACCGCCGAAAAGAGCTGCTACCACCACACACATTACAAAAAATAATTGAATCATATAGCCAATTGAATTGAAACCAAGTATAAGTCCCCAAATGAGACCAACGGCTAAAAATCCATTATATAAACCTTGGTTTGCAAACATAATGGCTACGTTTCGATCTCCTTCTAAATGCTCCGGTAGTTGAAAAGCACGTTTTGCCACTTTTGAATTCATAAAAAACATTTCGAGGATCATGATAAATAAATGTTCTAATGCTACGATCCCGACTAAAATAGCTGCGATTATTTCCACAGTATTGTGCCCCCTCTACGTCCTAATATCAAATTTATACTATCTTCGCTTTAACTTTATAAAATTCCGCCTTCTTTCTTATCAAAATATTAATTGACATATCAATATTTGATATGTCAATTAATATACAACTCCCTTTTTAGTTTTGCAAGTTTTTTTGCTAAATTCGTTTTATTTTGCTCCATCAACTTAAAATCAATTCAAAACCTCTGTTCACATCTCTAGAAACTATAATATTTTTTATAATTGGTCTCCTATTCCCTTATTCACTACATAAAAAAATGTTATTACTCCTGTTACATCGAGTAATAACATTTTTATTTTAATCTATTTAACAAATTTGCTTCCAACTAGCATCCTTCACATCTTCACTAGTCGGCTTTCTAACTGATTTCACAAAACATTCCTCACAAGCACCGAACGTAATGAAATTTTTCTGTGCTTGTCTTAACGAAACTTCATTTGCTCCGCCTTCAAAGTCAGGATCATTAAACTGAACCTCATCATCTTCCCAATAACATATATTACAAATTTCATATGTACCTGGTGGTTCTTCTTCCATTGTTTGATATCCGCAGCATGGACAGGTGTATTTCATATAATCACCTTATTTCCCTTCATATGTAGTCCTACTTACTAAAAATGTAATAGAGCAAATTATAGTTAATCCCATAAAGTACATCATTTTAATAATACGAGTATTTTCATATGTTGTAGGAACCCCGTCAGATATAACTTCATAGCAAAAAACAATACTTATAGCTAAAAGAATATATAAAATTAAGGATGGGATAAAATGTAGCTTTATAGGTAAAATAACGCACCTAAACAATAGCTCCCCAAGAAGACATCCAACTAAAACAACAGGGACTCCAACTATCAAAGTAGCAGCCAACATTTGGGCCATAGCAATAAAAAGATTCGTAAAAATAGAAAATAGCTCTCCTTCAAAAATCCCCTTCTCATCGTATATTTGAATTATCGTTATTGAAATAAATAAGCTTAATAAAGAATGGGAATACGGAATTAAAAATTTTCCCAATCCTGCTCACCTCACTTTTTTGCGTTACATATATTATTAATTATTTCCTATCATTTTTACATAGAAAAATAACTCGCCTTCCGCAAAAGACGAGCCCTTCCACTTAATTCTCACTTATTCTCTTCTTATACCAATCCTGCATTCTCTCCGCATCTTCTACTCTCGTATGCTCTAATTTATAACTCGATGATGCGCTCGAAAATTTATACGTACATAAATCCGCGCGGCGCTGGAAATAGGATTGCGTCTTTTCCAGCGATTGGACGTGTCTTCTTCTAATAAGTCCTGTATATTTTCCGATGCTGCGATATACAAGTGTAATTTGCTCTTCATCTACACTGTAACCATTTGTTTTAAATGTTGCGTAACCAAGTGTAAAGATGAGAATCACGAGCGGAATTAATGCCCACATGATGAAGTGCTTTTCAAAGTATATACTTATACCAATAAGCGGGATAGCTAGCATAGCGAAGAAGATGAAACTATCAATGAGATAGCGGCGTAATGCTGCTTTTGGTAATGAAATAATGTTTGTATTCAGTTCGTACGGTAGTTGTAAATGCGCGAGTAACTGTTGTACTCGATCTTTTCGAATGATTGGATGCAGTGTAACTTTTTCTTTTTCATCATCCGTTCCCTTACTTTGAATCACTTCTACTTGCACAGCACAATAACCGAATGGCTGACGTAAAATACTTTCTTTTATCGTAATCCCTTGAATACGATGTAACTTTAGGACGAGTTCTTTTTTCTCAAGTAATCCTTGTGAAATGCGTACTTCGTCATTTCTTCGATTTACTGTGAAATCTCCATGTTTTAGCGCATAACCGATTGTAGATATAATCCACGAAAGGACGAGCAAAATAGCTACCATGAAAATCCAGCCGTATATATCATATTCCATTACATACGACTTTACGTCATTCTCTATCCATTTCGGAATGTACTCATCTACTTGGTGATACACGAAAAAGATTAACCAGAATAATAGCCCAAACTGACCCGATGTAACAGAGGCTAGTAAAATTTCTTTCCAAGTCAATTTATATTCTGTCGTTTGTTTTTCTACTGCATGTTCTGTTGCTTCATCTAACGTTTCTTCTGCTTTCACTTCTGGAGTTGGCTCATTTAGTAAGGAAATAAGCTCCTTCGCCTCATCTTCCTTAATTCCAGCTAAGCTTACTTCTGCATCATTGCCCCCGCCAGCTGTTTCGATTTGGATTTTCTTTAAGCCAAGCATTTGATATAACACGTTAGAGCTTGTATTAATTGTTTGAACACGTTCTTTATTTAAGTAGCTCTCCTTCTTCACAAAGAGACCTTGTTTCACATGTAATACGTTATTTTCAACCCAGTATACTTTGTAATACCAGCCTACGATAGCTGAAACAATCGTGATTATTGCAAAACCGATAGGAACTAAATACCAAAATGGGAACTTTCCTTTTAAACTAAAGAGAAAAATAATAAATGGTATAAAGTCTGTTATTTTTAATTCTAATAACATCGTGATTGGATGCTGCCTCTTATACATCCTCATCACTCACTTTCGCTAATTCTGCGATTTTCGTTTTCAACATTTCTGCCTCATACATCGTTAAACCTGGGATGCTGTGAGAAGTTGCTGCTGTTGAAATGTGTAATTCTGCTAAGCCATATTTTCTCATAATCGGCCCTTGTTCAATCGTAACGTGCTGCACACGAATCATCGGTACTAATACGCGCTTTACGACGAAAAGACCGTGCTGAATTTCAAGTTCTTCTTCATTTAGTTGGTAGCTGTAATAACGTTGACGTAGTTTTGGGAATAAGAAGTACGAAAATGGCGCGAACACAACTGTTAGCCCAATCATCACATACAAAATCCACGCCCACCAATCAAACTTTATCATGAGGAAAAGGTACGCTAAAATGACAAGAATACCGATCCCTTCTTCTATTACAGCCCGAACTTTCCACACCTTGACCATGTCAGGATGAATTTCATTTTTCAATGGATCCATGTAACCACTCCAAATCTAGTAATCTAATATATGAATAGTCTCAATCTATATTTTACATAACTTTACATAAAATTGAAATTTAATCTTCTTTCTTCTCTGGAATAAAATATCCGAACCAAAGTAGCCAAATGAAACCGATTAACTTCATCCAATTTCCATCCGCTTGAAAAGCTTCTATCATGCCTGGAATTTTATAAATCCCAATAAACCCAAGAAAACCGAGCCACCAGTTTTTTTGCATTTTCATCTTTACTCCTCCTTCATAACGTTTTTCACATTTCGAATCCAAATTTCTTTATACTTTAACTGAAATCCCATGAGCATGTAATTGCTCATATTATCAATTACAAGTGCTAGCGTATGAGCATTTTCTTCCGTTGCACCTTGTGACACAACGCCCAGTCCCACACCTTTCTTCAATAGATCGTGGAAACCATTTAAAAACTCTTCTTGTATTTCAAATAAGCGTTTCTGATACTTTTCATTTCGCGCCGCAGTTACGATAAATTCATTTATAACGCGCAGTATTCCTTCTTGTCCTTCATACTCAGAGAGCATATGTAAACCATCTGCGATTAACTTTTCTGCAAAATTTTCTCTCGTATATTGCTCTTTATCAAAATAACTCACGAAATGATATCCAGAAAAAATTTCTTCAAATAAAAAATCAACTAACGCTTCTTTAGAAGAAAAATGATAATAAATAGCTGGTTTTGAAATACCTACCTCTTTCGCAATCATGGAAAGACTCATCTTCTCAATACCGTGCTCTGCCATGAGTTTAAATGAAGCCTCTACAATATTTTGCGATGTTTGTAAATTCTTTGTCATACTGTACCTCACTTATTTTTACTTACCGGTCGGTAAGTGAATTGTAAAATAAAAGATTATTGTTTGCAAGTTTGATTCAAAACTACATATTACTTTCTCCATTTACTTTATGAATCGGAATCATATTCCTCCATAATTACTACAGTAATCTTTCATCCAGTTAAACTACAAAAAGCACCTTTGTGAGTGCTTCTTGTAATCTAATATTTAGGCCCCATGTAATCATAACTTTGATCTAACGCTTTTAATAAATCAATCGCACCCTTTAACTCTCTTTTATCAGACTCTAATTCTTCCATTCTTCTTTCGATATCTTTTTTAAAAGATTCTAAATCGCTAATGGCCTTCTTCCCCACTCCAAGTTGCGACCAGCTTGATAAGAGTAAATTATGTACATTACTTACAACTCTTTTATTATGATTTAAGTCTTGAATCATATGGTCAAATTGCTGTAAGGCTTGGTTCAATGCTTCTTCATTTAAGTAAATTCTCGGCATCCTAATCTTCTCCCTTAATATTGTTGATCTGTCTTCTTATAATCATCGGCTTTCTTCTCAATAAAATCTGAAATTTCCGTGGCTGTTCGTATGTACCAAAAACTTAAATGCTCTACATGTGCGCGTATATTATTTACTTTAGCTTCTACCCGTCTACTTTCAGCCGTTTCTAATAATGTCATCATATTAGAAATTAACCTCGGTACTCTATCTTGAAATTCTTGCGCGTTTCGCTTCATATCTCTTACAGCTTGTTCTAGATTCTCTACAACTACACGAATTTCTCCCCCGCCTAATAACTTACCAGGTGAATCATATACTCTTTCCCCTGTATCTAAATTCAAAAGATATGAACTTGACAAATTTCCATCTTTACCCATCTTAAAATACTTATTATTTTGATAATGAAATCCAGGTTTATCTTTTACGGAGTCCAAAAAGCGATTAGCTTCAAACAATAGTCTTTGTTCCAATGGTAATTTAGAAAGGGCTTCTTTCGTAACAGGTGGTGTAACAGCATAAGTTGAACCTATATGACCATCATATGGACCAAAAGGACCATAACCGATTGAATCTGATCCGTGAACAATCGAAACAATTCTACCTTTAAATTCTCCATTATTAGCTCTTTCTTGTAAATCAGGCGGTAACAAATGTTTTGCACTCGGTGCATTCCATGACATACATCTTACATTGTCATTAGATGCCGCTGCATATTCAGCTAAGGCGCCGCCTAATGAATGACCCGTCGTATATATCTCCACATCATCCCTGCCCTTATATGTATCCGTTACTTGTTTCATGACCCTTTCAGCTTGTTCGAATTGATTATGTGTTTCCCAGCGCTCATTCTCTTCATTCCAATATTTCTTTGAATCTGCATTCTCAGTTCCTGCTACAGGAGGTGCTGCTGGTTCATGAACACCTTCTCGTAATACAAAATGATTAGTATCCGTTTTTAAATCCTTCATGCCTTCCCCTGGCTTCATCGGAATGCCTAAAGAGTTTTTCTCTATAATTTTGTCCCCTTCTGTACCTCGGAAAGCTACCATAACTTGCTTTTTCCCATCGACATCTCGTTCAAAGACTACTGCGTCCATTCCGGTTTGTTTGTCGTGGAATGTTTCACTTGTTCCCCACTTTTGTATAGTATTCCCATCCCTGTCTAAGACAGCAAATCCTTTTGCTAAATCCTTATCAGATTGATAAGCGCCCCTTGACAGCTGATAATAGCTTGAATCTAAAACTTTATTATTTTCACTCAAAACATTTCCCCTCCTAGAAAATTTAATATATTCTAAATATAGGATAACATTAATGGAGGAATGATAATTGAAAAAATATTATTTAGGACTAATCATAATTTTTACAATCATATTTTCAGGGGGATGTAGTATGAATACTGATAAAAAAAATGAAGAACAAAAAATAGTAGAAAAAGCAAATGAAACAGCCATTAAATATTTTAAGGAAAAAGAAAATCTAGATGTAGTAATTACTGGATATGAATTTGCTCCGAGTGATTTTCAAACTGTTTTTATAAAAGGACATGTTAAAGACGATAAAACTCAAGCATTTACAGTGCATGTCGAATATGGAGATAGTGATTATAGAGTCACTTCTAGAACATATTCTGAAAGTCTAGAATGAAAAAACTAGGTCATTAAATACTCACTAGAGTTTCTTTTTTATGGACTAGTTAAAAAAGAGCCTCCTTAGAGGCTCTTTTTAGTTACTATCATACAGCAATGTCATTTCATTATTTAACTTCAGTCCATTTAAAATTAAATTCTCCCCCAAAATCATTCGTCACAAGCCCTTTAATAGCCGATCGTTATAAGTATGAGCGTCCCGTTTGATAGAAAGAAGCTACTGCACCATCTTCTAACAAGATTTTTTCCGCTTGTATCATCGCTTCCCAACATGCTTTTTCATCACTAGATAAATCAGTTTTTCCCTTATGAATTAGTTTATCAATTACCTTTCTTTTCAGTGACCTCAATACTGTTTCTTAACTTCTCATCACCACGATAAGCAAACCTTGACAGCTAATAATAACAAGAATCTAAAACTTTATCATTTTCCTTCAAAATATCCCCACTACCAGATATTTTAATATATTCTAAATATAGAATAACATTAATGGAGGGATTTTGATTGAAAAAAAATGGTATAAGATTATTCATTATCCTTACACTTATCCTTTTAGGAGGATGCAGTATGAATAATAAAACAAATGAGGAAAAAGAAATAGTAGCAAAGGCAGAAGAGGTAACCATTAAATATTTTAAAGAAACAGAGGGCTTAGATGTAACAATCACTGATCATAAATTTGGACAAAAAGATTTTCAAACTATCCTTATCTCAGGTTATGTAACAAATGACAAAAGTAAAAAGTTTACCGCTTCAGTCCAATACGCTAATGATTATCATATTGGTTCTATTTCAGCGTCTAATAATTTGAATTTTAAACACTAAATCTAATAGTTTCACGTCAACATAATTATTTAAGTTTTTTCTTTAATTCAAGAATGTTCTTTATAAGAAATAAAAAGCACCCGCTATCAGAAAAAGTGAGTGCTTTTTTCACTAAAAACATTCCTTCTATCACGATATTTTATATAATCAAGATGCCATTATTGGAGGGTAAATATGGATATTACAATCAAAAAAATTAGTTTTTTTCTATTCTTTATATTTATTTCAAGTATTTTAGGGGGATGTACGATAAATCAAAAAAATGATGAACAACAAATAATTAATAAAGCAACAGAAACTACAATTCAATATTTTAAAGAAAAAGAAAATCTAGACGTAGTGATTACTAAACATCAATTTGCCCCGAAGGACTTTCAAAGTGTTTGGATTTCAGGGCATGTGAAAGATGATAAAAATAAAACATTCTCGGCAGATGTTGAATACGCTAATGATTATCACATCGGTTCCATTTCCACATCTGAAGGTTTTGATTTAAACTACTAAATCTAATAGTTTCACTTCAACATAACTATTTAAGTTTGCTTCTTTCATTCAGGAGTGTCCCTTATAAGAAAGAAAAACTAAAAAACACCCGCTACCAGAAAAAGTGAGTGCTTTTTTCACTAAAAACCTTCCTTCTATCACGATATTTTATATAATCAAGATGTCATTATTGGAGGATAAATATGAATATTACAATCAAAAAAACTAGTTTTTTTCTATTCTTTATATTTTTTTTAAGTATTTTAGGGGGATGTACGATGGATAAAAAGAATGAGGAACAACAAATAGTTAATAAAGCAACAGAAACTACAGTTCAATATTTTAAAGAAAAAGAGAATTTAGAAGTGACTATTACGAATCATAGATTTCCTTCTAATGATATCGAAACTATTTTTATAACTGGTCATATCAAAGATGATACAAATAAGAAATTTACTACTTCAATTGATTATAAAGATGATTATAATATCGGTTCTATCTCTACCACTAATTTCAGCCTAAAACACTGAATAGACAATCTGAAATTTTCCTTTTAAACATTAATCATTAGAACAAAAAGACATCCTAAATGTGTGATTAGGATGTCTTTTTTATAAAACAAATCAATTCCTATTTGGATAAACGAAAAAAGGTTTCATCTGTATTTTTATTATTTTCTTTCAAAACAATCCCTCCTTGTAAAAAATGATATATCCTAATAACTGGGACAATATCATTGGAGGGAGAAAATGGTTATCAAATTCAAAAAAATTAGTTTTTATTTCCTTTTAATCTTAGTATTTGCTACTTTAGGAGGGTGTACAATAAATCCAAAGAATGATGAACAACAAATCATTAATAAAGCTAAAGAAGAAACCATTAAATACTTCAAGGAGGAGGAAAACGTAGATGTAACTATTACTAAACATAAATTCACTCCAAATGATCTGCAAACAATTTTTATATCTGGTTATGTAACGGATGACAAAAACAAAGAATTTAGTGTTGCAGTTGAATACGCTAATAACTATCATATCAGTACCATTTCAACCACGAAAAATTTTGAACTAGAACACGATTAGTTCACGATTCGTTTTATATTATTTCTTTATAAAAAATAATATAAAGAAATTTCAGGAGATACATATGGATCAATCAAAAAAGAAAAGAGTTATAATTTCAATCATTTTAGCAATTATATTTTTAGCCATAGGCTGTACTACATCCTTTATTCACAATAGAAATACAACAAAAGAAAAAGCTGCTGAAGCTGCAATACAACATATAAAAACAAGAGAAAATATAGATGTTATAGTAACTAAAATCGATACAAAACCAGCTTTTCAAGGAGGCTTTATTGAGGTTAGAGGATATGCGGAAAATGATAAAAAAAGAAAGTTTTATGTCACAGTAAGTAAAAAACAAAATTACTCTATCATGGGGTGGAATTTAGATGATCCTCAATAAGAAACAAAATATTTTCATATTATTATCCGTAATAATTATGATTTTAATTATAGGTTATGTAGCAAAGTTTATTCATGACCAAAATGCTGCAAAAGAAAAGGCTGCTGAAGTTGCAATAGAAACTATGAAGAAAGAAAAAAATGTAGACTTTGTGGTAACCGATGTAAAAATTCAACAATTAGAACTTGCGGGCTTTATTAGAGTTAGAGGATATGACAAAAACAATAAAAAAAAAAAACATTACGTTGTAATAAATAAATCCCAAAACTATAAAGTCGAATATTGGGGCGACGAATAAAGTGAAACTTTATTCGGTGGAGGTTTTGTTCATCCCCATTGATTATTAGCAAAAGAAGTAATTTTATAAGCGCTTCTTTTAATTTAATATTTAGGACCCATCATCATAAATTGATTTGAGAAGGGGAAATATGGGTAATTTAAAAAAGAAAAATATTATCATTTTAATCATTGTAACAATTATCGCTTTAACTATAGGATGTACAGCAAAAAGTATTCATGACAGAAATATAACAAAAGAAAAAGCTGCTGAAGTTGCTATACAACACATGAAAAAAAGGGAAAATATAGATTTCGTAGTAACTGAAGTTGAAATTTACCAATTAGAACTCGCAGGTTCTATTAGAGTTAGCGGCTATGATAAAAATAATAAACAAAAGAAACATTACGTTGTAATAAATAAAATCCAAAATTATAAAGTCTCATATTGGGGATAAATTTAATGAGAAAAATAAGCTAATTGTAACTTATAATAAAATCCTAACAATTAAATACATAAAATAACATAATTATAGCAAGGGAATGCTTGTATGCTGATCTGCACTGCATTCCCTTATTCTATGAGGGGAAATATGGATAAATTAAAAAAGAATAACATTATATTTTCAATCATTTTAGCAATTATAGTTTTAACAATAAGCTATATCATATCATCTATTCATGATAAAAATATTACAAAAGAAAAAGCTGCTACAGCTGCCATAGAACATATTAAGAAAAAAGAAAATATTGATGTTATAGTGACTAAAGTTGATATCAGGCCTGCCGTTAGTGGTGGTATGATTCGAGTTTCTGGTCATGTAAAAGACCAGAAAAACAGAAAATTCTTTGTTTCAATTAGTAAACGGCAAAATTATTCAGTTGTTGGATGGGGATTAGATCATCTAGAGTCATAATTACCTTATTACATGTCAACTACCTCCACCACTAATTTCAGCCTAAAACGCTAAAAAGACAATCCGAATTATACCTTCTTCTTTTGAAGCATTAATCATTTAAACAAAAAAGCATCCTAAATCACAATTTTAGGATGCTTTCTTTTTAATCCTTATTCAACAATCGCATACGATAACAATTCATCGTCACTTCCCCAAGTCTTTGCAGTAATTGATAGTTCGCATACGCGCCGACCGGGGCACCGATTATTGGTACGAGCTGAAGCATTTTTGCTAAATCGATATAGTCTCGGTACTCTGTTTGGAACTTTTCCCAGTCCATATGGTTTTCTTCTTCTGTATCCCACGTTTCGATGGCTTTCCATATTTCTTTTCGGTGGTCGTCACTTGAAAAGGCAAGTTGGAAAACGTGAAGGATAAAAAGGCGCTCTTCTTTGTTACTCGTATCAAATCCGTACAATGTTGCTGCATCGAATAAAAATTTAATTTTAATGCCGAGTAAAAGCGGAAAGTCAGCAAGGCCAAGGAGAATACCACCTGCTCCCGTCCCTGCTCCTTCTGCCGCTGCTATTTTTTTGTACTCATCCATTTTTTTACGTACTTCATCATCTCGTCTTTGCAATGACCAGTTCGTCTCTTTTAATTTCGGCTTTATAAAGTTTGATCCGGCACTAATCGTTTGTACCATCATCCGAATCGTTTCTGTTAATACTTTTTGCACTTTCGCCGGAATAAGCTGTTGTACTTTCGTCTGCACTTTCTTTGAGAACCGTGTCATCATAGAAGAATCTTTCATGAATGTAGCTTTCCACTGCTCCAGTTCTTTTATAACCTTTTCTTCATATGTAATCATAGGTTCATTCCCTTCAATTTAAACGCTCAATACGTTTTGCCCCGTATTGATAAACGAAACCGATACTAAATACTATGCTTACGACTAGTAAAATTCCCGTCATCATGAAATCTTTCGTAGCAAGTGCAAATATAATTGTAAATATAACGCTACCTGTAATAAGAATTGCATTTAATAAAGTAAGAAAATCTTTCTTCTTCTCTTCTCCGCCTACTGGGTACAAATCAAGCCAAATCTTCATGCGGTGATGCTTCCATAAAGTTAATAGCTGATAACCAATTAAATATAGGAAGATAAGACTTACGATAAATCGTCCATATAAAAACGGAATGAAGTAAAGAATAACTCCGCCAAGAGCGAGCAGGCGCACATATAAGCCGAAATAGTTACCAGATCTTAAAAACGTTCTCGTATATAAGTATAAATATGTACGCTTTTCGCCTATCATCGACAGAATGAAATCAAGCCATTTTCTACGTGCTACTCTCTCTTTTAATGCTGGTACATCAACGAACATATTCGCGATGCGGTACAGCAGCATCATCTTCTTACCTTCTTCAGAAATTAAATACTCCCAGTTTAGTGGTTTCCCCTTCACCATCTGATGCAGAATAGCGAGGTATAACACCATGAGAAGGACGATTCCGGCAATAAACATAACGGAAGTACGCTCTACAAGGAAATACACAAATAAGGCGTTTAAAATAAAACGAATGAACCAATCGGCTCTTTGTATATTTTGATCTGTTAAAAATGATTTTTCCCATGCCACGAATAAATTCCACGCTTTTACAATGACAAACACAAGTACGAGCCATATGTAGCCAGCACCTGTTTGTTTCATTTGCTGGAAATATAACGGAGCAAGCGCTGCTGCTACGATAGCGATTATGTATAACTGAATCATAAACGTAAAGAAAAATGCCTTTGTGAAGTAAGGCTTTAACTTTTCTTCAACTGGCAATAAATACACGAGGTCTGCTTCTTTCAATAACGTTTGAATCGATCCAGCCGTTAAAACGAGTCCAATTAATATAGCCATCACGAGCGCTGTCGGGAACGAAGGTGTTAACGTTTGTAACCATTGCTGGTAATAATACGCTCCTGCGCCGATGATGAAAACAAAAATAAATTTCAAATGATCATTAAATACGTATTTACTATATGTACGAACTTCTTGTAGAAAGTGACGAAATCGTTCTTTCCATAACGCTGTGCTATTCATAGTCTTCTTCCTTCGTTAATGCAATATAAATATCATCTAACGTTGCACCTGGCATATTAAACTGTGATTGTAGTTCAGCTAATGTTCCCTTCGCTCTTACTTCACCTTGATGCAGAATAATGAACGAATCACAATAACGCTCTGCTGTCGCTAAAATGTGTGTACTCATTAAGATTCCTGCACCGCTTTTTTTCATTTGATCCATCATTTGAAGAAGTGATTGAATCGCTAACGGATCAAGCCCTACGAAAGGTTCGTCCACAATGTAAAGTGATGGTTCCACTAAAAATGCACTCATAATCATTACTTTTTGTTTCATCCCTTTTGAGAAATGAGACGGAAACCATTTCAAACGATTTTTCATGCGAAATTCTTGTAATAGTTGTCCTACACGTTCTTCATATTGTTTTTCATCGACACCGTACGCCATCGCTGTTAGCTTCAAATGTTCTTCTAGCGTTAGCTCATCATATAATACAGGTGTTTCTGGGATGAACGAAAAACTAGAACGGTACGCTGTCATATCATCACGAATTGTTTTCCCATTAATTGTGACAGTTCCTTTTTTCGGTTCCATTAAACCGATAATATGTTTAATCGTCGTACTTTTACCAGCTCCATTTAAACCGATTAAGCCGACAAGTTCGCCTTTATTAACAGAGAACGAAACATCTTTTAGTACAGGTCGCTTCGTATATCCTCCTGTAACATTTTCTACACGCAATAACTCGCTCATACGACACCACTTTCTTCATTAGTATTCATTCTATATTCATCTTACCAAAAATGGCGCTGTACTACATAGTATCGATGTCTTAAAAAAAATTTAAATTTGTTCGCATATATTTTTACGAAAGCGGACATCATAATTAATGAAGAAGGAACACATTGAAAAAGCGACCACCAATTGATGAGTACAACAACATAGTTAAGTCATCATGAAATGGGGTGTCCATGTTGGACAAAGAAATTTACACATAACCAGATCATTTGTTTCATTTTAGAAACGGGGTGTCTCCGAAAGAGCATATACTGTTTTAAAAAATAAACAAATTCCTTTTATGAAAGATTGCAATTCATTTCACTTGAAAATGGGGTGTCTACGGCAGAAACTTTAGCCGATTTACCGTGCATTTCTTAAATAAATGAGGTGTCTGCGAAACGTAAATTACGATAATGCTTTTTCAATCCCTCTTCAGAAAACAGGAAGCTGAGTCAGCTTCCTGTTTTTCGTGTTTGTTCTCTTATGTAATTATGGTAAAATACGGCTAAGGATATTTGAAAGGATGAGATCGATGAATCATACAGCAGATAATTGTATTTTTTGCAAAATCATTGACGGGCAAATCCCTTGCTCAAAAGTATATGAAGATGAACATGTGCTTGCATTTTTAGATATTAGTCAAGTAACAAAAGGACATACTCTTGTTATTCCGAAAGTTCACAAACAAGACATATTTGCATTAACGCCAGAAATCGCATCACACATTTTTGCTGTCGTTCCCAAAATCGCAAATGCAATTAAAGCAGAGTTTAATCCAGTTGGCTTTAACCTACTTAACAATAACGGTGAAAAAGCTGGACAAACTGTGTTCCACTTCCACCTTCATTTAATTCCACGCTACGGTGAAAACGATGGTTTCGGTGCTGTTTGGAAATCACATCAAAATGAATACACAATGGAAAATTTACAAAACATCGCAAGTACAATTGCAAATAGTGTGAAATAGTGACACTATAATAAGAAGTAATACATAACAAGCCACTTTCCTAAAGTGATTAAATATTGCAAGGCTTGTTTCTCCATTCAAGATGCCGGGGAATGTGTACAGTACACTTTTCTTTCCCTTGTCTTAAAGATATGCATATTTTTTCACATCATGAATACGAACAAAAAATAAGGAGGTCTCCTTTTATGTCAAAAGCTAAATCCTTTATTACAGGTGTCATTTGCGGCGGAGCAGTTGCTGGATTAGCTGTTCTTTTCTCTACTCCTTCTTCTGGCAAAGACATGCGCGGCAAGTTAAAAGAAAAAGGAAATGATATTAAAAAGACATTAGCTGATATTACAGCTGATACAAAATTATTAAAACGTCAAATCGTTGAAACTGCTTCAGAAGGTAAAGAAGTGTTTCAAGAATTAAAAGACGATATGCACGATACGCTTTCTAACTGGAAGCAAGATATTTCTCAAAACAAACGACATATTGAGCAAGAGATTTTGGACATTCAAAAATCAATTGAGAAACTACAAGAAGCTGTTCCGGAAAAAGCGTAAACAAATTCCTGCTTAGTTTTTTGCATATAACAAATAATTTTTATATAAATTGACCTTAACACGGCATATCACATAGATATGCCGTGTTTTTATGCATTTACAATATATGTTATCACTTAACATGTATGGACAACACATGTATTCACGACTCATAAACCGCTTCCATAGTTATGCATGATTTGTATAGAATGTCATTTTTCCAAAAAATTTTCACAATTCTCACAAAAAGACTTTATTAATTTTTATTTTACTGGCATAATAGATAGTAATGAAAAAGAATGTTAAAGTGGGTGAGTATATGAAAAGTGGAGAAAAAGATTACTCGGTAAAAGAAGCGATGATTTTCAGCCAACGCATTGCTCAATTATCGAAAGCGTTATGGAAATGTGTAGAGAAAGATTGGCAAATGTGGATTAAGCCTTACGATTTAAACATCAATGAGCATCATATTTTAACAATCGCTTATCATTTAAAAGGGGCTTCTATTTCTGAGATTGCTAAGTTTGGAGTTATGCACGTATCAACAGCGTTCAACTTCTCGAAAAAGCTTGAGGAACGCGGCTATCTTGTATTCTCGAAAAAAGAAGATGATAAACGAAATACGTACATTGAAATTACAGACAAAGGGGAAGAATTACTACTTCGCTTAATGGAGGAGTATGATCCTGAAAATAATTCAGTGTTTAATGGGGCTCTTGCACTTCGTAATTTTTATGGGAAGTTCCCAGAAAATATCGAACTGATTGCTATCTTGCGTAATATTTACGGACAAGACTTCATCGATATTTTTGAGAAATCATTAGAAGATATTGAAGAGAACTTTACAGAATCCGATCAGAAGTTAGTTAAGAAGTAATCTATTTATTTTTTCGCAATCATGCTTAAGAATTCATTCATAAGCGGCTTAAATAAACCTTGTTTTGCTAGCGCTTCCGCAGTTTCGTGTACTTCGAGCTGATGTGGAAGCGCTTTTTCAAATTGATCTAACAGCGCATCGAACAAAAGAAGCCCCTCTGCTTTCTCCACTACATATTGCTCGTTCAGTATTTCACAAAGATTTAGTATACGTTCAATATCTTTTTTACGAGCTTTTTTCTTTATGATTAAAGAATAAAATGGACACTTTTCTTCATCAATCATTTTAAATAGTAGGTCTACGTAGTATTCAGCTTGTTCTAATCTTCTAACAACGTCCATTTTCTCCCCACTTTCTAACACAAAGTCTTCTATTTCTGAATTTTATAACACGAACAAAATATCGTATGATACAATATATAAAGTATATGTATTTTAGCCAAAAGGAGGTCTCGCCTCATGACACTTATAACAGTTGTTTTTGTCGCATTCGCACTTCTTGTTATATTTTACACGAATTTCATGACACATACACTGTGTGAACGAAAACAAATAGCTGCGAGCCGCCAACCCGGTGTCTTTCGGGTTATTAATGTATGTATAACAATTTTATTAATTTCTAGTTATATAGAAATTATATTTCATGGAAAGTGAGGAAGGAAAGCCCCTTCCTCACTTTTTTCCTCTATAAGCAAATTATACCTACTATAACCAATAAAATAAACAGTACAAGTAATAAAATAAGTTGAGAATTCATCCCCATCCCCTCCTCTATTCTGTATATGCGGCATACGCCCAATATGGCACACCTTCAAAATCTGACACGATATGGTTAATTTTTCTTTATCAATATGAAATCGAGTCGAAATATGATATATTAAATTCTGTACATATTGCTTATACTATGAAACAAATGACACGCATCTTAACTTTATCCTAAAGCCTCGGTAAGCCCTGTTAAGCGCGCTTTACCAATATAAAAAGCAAAAGTATCAGTGAGACTTAATCGGGCTCTGATGAACTAAAATTCATTGGTATAGGATAAATTAAAAATACATAATAGTAGGAGTGTTTATCGAATGAAGAAAGCTATGCTTGCCTTAGCCGCAACAAGTGTAATCGCACTATCAGCTTGTGGAACATCATCATCAGACAAAATCGTTACATCTAAAGCTGGTGACATTACAAAAGACGAGTTCTACAATCAAATGAAAACACAAGCTGGTAAACAAGTACTAAACAACATGGTTATGGAAAAAGTACTTATTAAAAACTACAAAGTTGAAGACAAAGAAGTAGACAAAAAGTACGATGAAATGAAAAAACAATACGGTGATCAATTCGATACACTATTAAAACAACAAGGTATTAAAGAAGAAACGTTAAAAACTGGTGTGCGTGCTCAATTAGCTCAAGAAAAAGCTATCGAGAAAACAATCACTGATAAAGAATTAAAAGAAAACTACAAGCCTGAAATTAAAGCAAGCCACATTCTTGTAAAAGATGAAGCAACTGCGAAAAAGGTGAAAGAAGAACTTGGACAAGGTAAATCTTTCGAAGAGTTAGCGAAACAATACTCTGAAGATACTGGTTCAAAAGAAAAAGGCGGAGACCTTGGCTACTTTACTTCTGGTAAAATGGTTAAAGAATTCGAGGATGCTGCTTATAAACTGAAAAAAGATGAAGTAAGCGAGCCTGTAAAATCACAATTCGGTTACCACATCATTAAAGTAACAGACATTAAAGAACAAAAACCATTTGATGAAGTTAAAGGCGACATCAAAAAAGATCTAGTTCAAAAGAAAGCACAAGATGCACAATTTATGAACGATCTTATGATGAAAGAAATCAAAGCTGCTGACGTAAAAGTTGACGATAAAGATTTAAAAGATCTTTTCGAAGAGAAAAAAACTGACGCTAAAAAAGAAGAAAAGAAATAATGAAATAAAAAGCTCGGGCTTAGGCCCGAGCTTTTTTATGTATCCTCTTCGTTAACGAAAGTTTATTTTTTCATTCGTTTAACTAAAACCATCTTTTATGCATTTTACTTAAAAACATTTCTGTAATTTTAAATCCAGAACTTTCTCCTATAATAGAGTCAATCCCGCAATACGGACAAACTGCTGTGTTATCATCATCCCACCACTCTGTAATTTTTTCTGGATGGAAAATTTCTAAACAATAGAAACAACCACATATAACATCCTTTTCTAAGTGCTTTCTATTACGAGAACAAAAACGATGTGCTTCCTCAAAATATTTTTGCATCAGTGTCCCCTTCTTTGCTTTACTTACATTTTCCTCAATAAAATTGCAATTCTTCCTTAAAGAAAAACACAAAAAAACCTTGGTCCACGCCACACGGAACCAAGGTTTATCTTATTATCATTGATTAAATTCAAAAACTATGTTAAATTAGTACAGAAACACGTTTTATAAATTACAAGGAACGTATTTATCCGTATCTTAATTGTACACCAAAACACATCTTCAGTCAACCTCTATTTTTCACTTTTAAAGGAGTGCTTACCGTATGAACAAAAAACTTGATCTAGAGCAAAAAAGATTGGATACCGTAATCGAAACGATTACGCAGCAAATTGATAAACTGGAAAACGAAACTGGCAGACGCCGAGCAGAAGTAATCAATATTCGTAAACATTTCTGGGATGACGTGAAAGTGAATACTGATACTTTTGATGATTATCTTGAAACAGTTATCAACTTAAGACAACAAGCTCAGTCACTAGCTGTCACACAAATTACTCATAAGCACACCTTTAATCGACTTGCCGCATTAAGACGCATGCATAAAGCACCTTATTTTGGACGAATTGATTTCAAAGAAGAAGGAGAATCTGCTGCAGAGCAAATTTATATCGGCGTTGCTACACTTACTGATGCAAGCGGAGAAAACTTTCTTATATATGACTGGCGCGCACCCATTTCGAGTGTCTACTACGATTATCCACCAGGACCAGCTGAATACAGTACACCAGGAGGCGTAATTCACGGTAATGTGGAGAAAAAATTACAATACATTATTCAAAATGGCGAGATTGATTCTATGTTCGATACGAGTCTTACAATTGGCGATGAAATTCTGCAACAAGCGCTCGGAAAAGGCACAAACAAACATATGCAAAGTATCGTTGCTACGATTCAGCGCGAGCAAAATGAAATTATTCGTCACGATGAAGGCCGACTCCTTATCGTGCAAGGAGCTGCTGGTAGTGGTAAAACGTCAGCTGCCTTGCAACGAATCGCCTACTTACTATATAAATATCGCGAATGGTTAAAAGCGGATCAAATCATTCTCTTCTCCCCTAACTCTATGTTCAATAGCTACGTTTCTAACGTACTACCTGAACTCGGTGAAGAAAATATGCAGCAAGTGACATTCCAAGAATATTTAAATCATAGACTAAGTAAGTCATTTGACGTTGAAGATCCTTATGAGCAATTAGAATACATGCTAACTGAAACGAATAATCCTATCTATAAAACGAGAAATGCGAGCATCCGATTTAAAGCATCCACTCAATTTTTCGAGATGATTAGAGCGTACAGACAATCTCTTGAATCATCAGGCATGCTATTTAGGGGAATGAAATTTAGAGGAAAGCTAATTGTCTCCGCGAAAGAAATTACAGAGCAATTTTATAATACTGACTCCTCCCTCCGCTTCCATAGCCGAATTGAGAAGTTAACGGATTGGCTAAATAAGCAAATAGATGCACTTGAAAAAGCAGAACTGAAAAAGCCTTGGGTAGAAGAAGAAATTGAACTACTTAGTAAAGATGAATATCAAAAGGCTTATAAATACTTGCAGAAAAAGGGCGAGTTTGACGACAACTCCTTTCATGATTTTGAGAAAGAAACGAAAGTACTTGGACGTATGATTGTCCGTAAAAAATTGAAGCCACTTCGTAAAGGTGTTCAAACATTGCGCTTTATCAATTTCACAGGCATATATAAACAACTCTTCACAGATGCATCATGGGTTACTGGAGAAAAACCGAAGGAATGGGATGACATTTGCTCATTAACAATAAACATGTTAGATGAAGGAAAACTATATTACGAAGATGCGACTCCATTTTTACTTTTAAAAGAATTAATTGAAGGTTTCCAAACGAATAGATCGATTAAACACGTACTCGTAGACGAAGCGCAAGATTATTCTCCGTTTCAATTCGAGTTTTTAAAACGTCTCTTCCCTGCCGCAAAAATGACGGTACTCGGAGACTTTAACCAAGCGATATTTGCACATGCGAGTGAAACAGTGAATTTCAATACACTTACTAGCTTATACGGACCAGATGAAACAAGCGGCATCAATTTAACTCGTAGTTATCGCTCAACAAAACCAATTATTGAATTTACACGTGCTCTCGTACCGGAAGGAAAGAACATTCACGCCTTCGAACGTGACGGCGAGAAACCTACAGTGACGAAAGTATCAAATGACAGCGAACTGCACGAACATATTACTGCCAAAGTTGCTGAACTACAAACAGAGCAGCACAATACGATCGCAATAATATGTAAATCTGCAGCTGAAAGTGCCGCCGCTTACGAAGCACTTAATCATATCGAGAATATTAAACTCGTGAAGAGTAACTCAGCCGAGTATGAGCAAGGCATCGTCGTGATTCCTGCTTACTTAGCAAAAGGTATCGAATTTGATGCCGTTATTATTTACGATGCTTCTAAAGATGTGTACAGTGATGAGAGCGTTCGTAGATTGTTCTATACTGCTTGTACACGCGCAATGCATGAATTACAACTTTATAGCGTTGGCGAAGTTAGTCCTTTTGTACTTGGGGCTGATTCGGAGAGTTTTGAGCTTATTACACCTTGATAACAATCAAGGTGTTTCTTTTTTTTGCAGGATTTATACCTTTAAAGTAGAATATATCATTTTAGAAAAAAACAAGGAGTGGAAACATGAATCATTATTTCATTGCTATTTATGACGGTGAATTTCCTGCCGAAAAATTACATACCATTTTACAATCTAATCAAACTTTTACTAACCTAAACGTCCGCGCTATTTCAATCTCCTCACCAAGACCTTTCACATTATTAGCTGGCGAAGAACACGATACACTCACAACTGGAATTACAGACAAATACTACTTATTAACGAAGGAGTTGCAAACACTTGAGCAGCAAGAAAAGTACTATTACGTATACGATTATAGAATTAGAAAGACCATCGATAACCCGACTGAAGAATGTTTTCCATTAGCTAAAATTAACATAAGCGTTACGAAATTCCATAAGATGATTCAAAAAGTAAAAGACTTAAAACGCCCAGTATTTGCAGGTTATAACATCGTCTCTCATGATGCAGACATACTTACGATTGATGTACTTCTTTCTTCACTTTTATTGGATCCTAACACTTCTGAAAAAGATGTGGAAGAATATGCTTATTTACAGCAGCTAGCTGAATCCATTTCTCGTTCTGAATTATGTACTTCTATTAAAGCGAGTTCACTTATTTAAACATTAAAAGAGGGCTATTTATCATAACCCTCTTCCTACTATCTATTTACGTTTTTGAAACAACACAATTAAGACTGGTAATATGGTTAAAGCGCAGAATAAAGAAAGTGTCGTATCAATAACAGTTGTAATACCAAATTCACGTAAGACTGGGAAGTTAACAAAAATTAACGTTGAAAACCCAACAATTACAGTTAATCCGGAAGCGGTAATGGCTTGCCCCACTTTTGAAAGAGAGACGCGAATTGCTTCTTTGGGAGACAGTCCCTTCGCCTCTTCTTCACGATATCTTTCCATAATGAGAATCGTAAACTCTGTTCCAATTCCAAGGACAAGGCAGCTTAGCGCTGTTGTTAGCGGATTATATGAAATATCGAGTAGTTTTAAAGCACCTGGCGAGAATCCTAATACTAAAACAATTGGTATTAATGGATATAATGCATGTTTTACACGGCGATACACAAGGAATAAAGATAGGAAAATAATAAGTAGCCCCGCACCAATCATGAGTTCACTATTTGCACCGATGTTATCAATACCATAAAGCATCATAACTTGCGCACCCGCTGGCTTTATTTTCACACCATCGATCGGCTTCATGCCCTTTGATATGTTATGCATCAATTTCAATTGCTCAGCAGAAGAAAGATCTGGATTCACTTGGAACTGAACTGTTGCGTATTTTTTGTTTTTACTTATAACGGTTTCTTTCAGAGAATTTGGCACGTTTTCAAGCTCATTTGCTACTTGTGCAGTAGATTCTGGCAACGCGCTTTTCCCGTTGATTTGCAAAATAGCTTTAGGCAGTGATATAACATCACCCACATCTTTATATTTGTTTTCAATCTTTTCACTTTCATTATGCATCCAAGACATTACTTTCGGTTCCGTGACGTCCTCTGCTTCTACTAAATACGTAATATATGTTGTAGAGCCAACTATCTTTTGTAATTGTTTCGTATTTTTTAATGTCTCCATATTTTGCGGAATCATTTTTGTTAAGTCCGTTTCAGTTGGTATAGACTTTTCTGCTATAAATCCAAGACCAGATAAAATAACTGAAACGATTAAAATAGGAATTGCGAGTTTCATAGCTAGATTCGCATATTGATTTAAGAAACGTGATAACATTGTGTTTTTATCTGCATCACTTTTTAATGTAGGTACTTCTTTTTTGCGATCTAATAAGTAGAATGTTGAGAACATCAATAATAGTTCAACAACGTAACAGAATATAACACCTATCGCTAAAGTTAATCCAAATTGTTGCATCATCGGCGCTTTCGATACATACATCGTCAGAAAGCTTAAACTCATAATGACAACTGCAATCCCTACGCCAGGTCCAATATGACGAACGGCATGTAATGTTGCAAGTTTCGCATTACATCCACTCGTTTTATATTCCTCTTCATATCTATTATGGAATTGAACACCAAAATCGGTGCCGATCCCTATAATGATTGGTAATGTTGCCATAGTTGCGAGTGTAATCGGAATTCCGGCCCACCCCATGAAACCAAATGTCCATATTAACCCGATTAACACAAAGGCTAATGAAATAACGCGACGCCTTACAGGGAACACGAAGAATAGTACAACAATCATTAATAGAACCGCTAAACCTAGCATGATCCCTAAAGTTGTTATAACCTCTTCTTGAATATCTCCTAAAATAGCAGGCATTCCAGCTACCTTTACTGTTACACCTTGACTGAAGTTCGTATTTTTAATAAGCTCGTTTAACTCTTTATTAATACGTACATAAGTCGTCATTTCTGTATTATTCGATGTATGAAGCTGAATCACGACATGTTTTCCATTCCCAGGAATGAGTTGTTTCAATTGGTCTGGTACTTTCCCTTTATTAGAAAATACGATTTCATGAAGTAAATCATTGTTCATATGTTGAACATTCGGCAGAGCTTTCAAAATAGCTCGTTGCATATTATCTTTTTGTTGCTCTGTTAAAATGCTTTGCATATACTTTGCAACTTCATCATTTTGCTTTTCCGTTAAAACAGATTGTGTTATTTTCTCTTGTTCATCAACTGTAGGAGTATGGCCAAGTGCAATCAATTGCTTTTGTATTTCTTGCATTTGTTCAGGTGCAAGTTGTTGCTGCATAAATACTCCCATTTTTTCACGTTGCTCATTCGTTAAGCTACTTTTTACGTTATTATTAATTCCGTTCATTTTTTCACTCGGAATGGAGTTTTTCAAAGCTGTTTCTAATTTCGGATTTGTTTCCCCTGTATCAAATGCTGAAAAAGAAGGAGCAGGAGCGGATAACATTTCATTTAACAAGCCAACATAATGTGTTGATCCGGTAATATCTTTAATACCTTCTGCTTTTTTAGTGAATTCTACAATTGCTTTATTTGTTTCTTGTGAAAGCAATGTATCACTCTCTCCACTAAGCAATACGTATATACCATCCCCACCAAAATGTTTTTGATACGTTTCTGTATCCTTATAAACATCAGATGTATTACTTAGAAATACATCATTCCCCATCCTCATCTCAATTTTCGTTATACCAAATACGAAAAATATTGTTAAACATAATATAAGTGCAATATTCATCTTTGCGTACTTGATGATAAAATGTCCAATTGTATCAAAAACCTTATTCATATTTTTCTTTCCTCCTTTGCTATGCTCAATAATTTATCATAGGCTTTAGAGGAAAACGATGAATAAAAATGAATAGACGTCTCAAAATGAGACATATGTCTTATTTTGGTTCATTTATGAGAAAATTATTAACGATATGGATGAGTTCTTCTTTTGAATACGGATATTCATTATTAATCCATTTCTTTATAATCTCAAAAAATCCACTACAGTAAAAATCACATAACACATTTGGATAATCTGAATTTTGGATTTGTCTTGAAAGAGGGTCGTTATATTGCGTTGCATTTTCATATAAGGCCTCCCCGCCAAGTTGAATCAACTTATCATATAATTCACGGCTATTATTTTTACTCGTAACGTTAAAAAACAAAGCACGATTCGCATCTATGTAGTCAATTACTTCTTCAAAAAATGTACGTTCCAAATTCAACCCTTGCTTCGTTTGTTCAAATAGTTCTATGGCGACAGCATTTATCGTGGCACTAAAGAGCTCATATTTATCAACGTAATAACGATAAAATGTACTTCTATGTATCATTGCTTTTTCGCAAATATGATTAATTGTAATGGCTGAGAATGGTTTTTCTTTTAATAGTTCCATGAACGTGTTCGTTATTAAAATTTGTGTACGTAAACGAGTGAGGTTACTCAATTTATTTGTCCTCCCTGTAACTTTTGTTGTTCTTTTAGTATGCCGTAGTTGGTTATAATAGTGAATTCTTTTTGTATATTACAAAAAACACCTTGATAATTATCAAGGTGTTTCTTCCCTTCTAGACGACATATCTTTACGTCGATATACGCTCAGCACAATTCCCATTATAAATGCATGAAACAGAGTTGGTATCAATCCATAGCTAATAAAAGGTAATGATATAGAAACACGTGGTAATATCCCGAGGATCATACCAACGTTACAAATGAAATGGATTGTAAAAAGAGTCACTCCACCAACGAGAAGCAATTTACCATAACCATCATTTATTTTATAAGCTATGTTCATTATTCTTACTGCAAAAAGAGAAAGAATCAAGACAAGAACTAGCGCAAGCACATATCCATAATAGTAAGTCAAACTAGCGAATACAAAATCAGTATGGGCAGCAGGAATAGACTTTATATTTCCATATGTACCAAACCAACCTGCTGATGACATCGCCTCTTTTAAACGTAAATACCATTGATCATGCTCTGGGTTTAACATTCCTAAAATTCTGGCCATACGGTATTCTTTTACAGCAGACCAAGAAAATAAATCCCTAATAATAAAGGGGAGAATCGGTAATATTGTAATGAGCCATGCCGTTTTCTTTCCTAACTTACTCCACCAAAGCATAACGAATACCATCGTAATATAAATAAAAATTGGCACCAGGCTTGATGTATTTGAAAATAGATATAAAGAAAATACGTATAACATGAGAAGATGCATAAACTTTAACCTACTATTATTGAAAAAAGAAGCCCAAGCTAGAAAGAAGAATGGTATCGTCATTAGACAGTCAATTGTGATGAAACCAATTTTTATTAATGGCTCTCCAATCAAAAAAGCAGTAGGAACATACTTTATCATTAACAAGATAAGTATACCAATTGTATAAAACAGCCACCCTAATCTCTCTAATTTCCGGTAATCAAGTAGCATCATCCCAATAGCTGTTACAACACCGAGAATAACAAATATCACCTTGTTCATTAATAAGTCAGCATGTCCAAAAGTTATAACCGGCAAAAATCCTAATCCCATCGCAGCCACTAATAAACCAATTAAAAACCAATCAACCTTTGGCTTATGTAGTTTGTTAAGTTCTTGTCCCAATTTAATCGGACTTCCCATTTGCTCAACAGCCTTATCTTCAGCAACTTCCTCACTTAACCCTTTTTCTATCCACATATTCTTCGCCTGTTTTAAGTGAAAATTCAGTTCAGTTGCTACTAAGTCCTTCGCTTCTTTTGATTTAATATGGTTCGTAACTTCCTTTAAAAAACGCTCCCCTTTTTTGTTCAATTTTTTCACTCCTGTACTAATCCTTTTAATATAAATCGTGCCTTCGTAGCATTCTTCTCGGCCTTTCGCAGCATCTTGTTTCCTTTATCATTTAATTGATAATATTTCGCTCCAGAATGATCCCAACTTGATTGGATAAAACGATTCTGCTCTAGACGATGTAATAAAGTGTATAAAGAACCTTCATCACCTTCGAATTTTTGAATCCCTCTCCCACGCAGTAACTGCATCAATTCATAACCTGTTTTTTCATTCATAAGAAGTTGCAACACTGCTAAAAGGATATCTTCTTCCTTTTCGGACGATTGATTGATTTTTTCCCGTACCCGCTTCCGGTGCTGATCAGAAAAACTCAAATGTTTAAACGTTGTGTTCTCCATTGATTTTCGCAAGCCTTTTAATCGATCTTCCATTTGATTATTCCTCCAATCCTTCCTTCAAAAGTTCCTTCGCTTTTTTCAGTCTCGTTTTTATCGTATTTTCCTTTACGTCTATTACCATAGCAATCTCTTTAATTGATAATTCTTCATAATAAAATAGATAAATGACTTCTCGATATTTTATCGGTAAATTCATTACTGCAGAAGCCAACCTACTATCCTCAGCATTTTGAATAACTGTTTGTTCCACACTTTCTTTTTGACTCTCCATATACGTAAAGTCATCCTCTGTAACGATAACTTTTTTGTTATACCAACTTTTTATATAGTCCTTACATTGATTGATCGCAATTCTCCATAATCACGTTTTCACATTCGATTTCCCATTATATGTATGAAGAGATTTATAACATTTCACAAATATATCTTGCGTTACATCCTCCGCAACCTCTTTATTATTCACATATGAATACACAAGCTGCAGGACTTCTTGTCCATACTTGTTCATTATTTCGTCGATAAGGTCCTCCTTATCTTCTATTTCAAACGCTTCTATCGTTAATTCATCCACATCATTTCCTCCTTCCCATATATTAGACGACGCACTGTATGGAAAAGTTTTATAAATACATAAAAAAATACGGATGGTGATGTCCATACCGTTTTTTACGAATATTTATTTGCTTCTTGACCTCTGACACTAATGCTCTGCTTAAAGATAGGAATTTTCATCCATATGCCTTGTTCCCTATTTTAAAACATAATACAATTAATACGTGACTTAATAAGCTATAACTAGTAGGTGTGGTAATCATCTCTTCCATTTTGAAAAAAGGGGGGAGGTGATAATATGATCGCGATGTTTGTAATTATATTAGTGTATGGTATCCTAACCGGAGCTGGCGTTGTCATCGGTAGAAGATACGTCGGTCCATGGCTAATTTCTGTATACAAAAAAGCGAGAACCACCCTGCTTCGTGGAAAAGGCAAGGGCGGTTCTCGGCTAAAACGTTAATGTAATTGTCTTATAACCGCACCTACTACCACCACAATAGCAAGTTAGGTTACAGAGGCAGAAGTTTCTCAGGCTTCTGTCTTCTTTATTTTATGCAAAATTCATACTACATACTCTATCATTATTGTAACACATTCTAATTATTTTTAGTCAAGATAAAAAACCACCTAAAGGCTCCCCTTCAGGTGGTTTTCTATTTTACGCTAACGCAGCTGCCTGTTCTTGTTGATCTATAGGAATGACAGCATCTGTTAATGCTTTTTCTAATTCAGCTGTGTATTTCATTTGCTCTTCTTTACTCCAGCCTAGTTTCGCAGCCATGTAGTTGATTACTGCTTCTTTCCACTCGTATACCCAGTGGATATTGAAGAATACAGCGCCTCTACGGCGTACGAAGAAGTCAACTGGTTTTGCTGTCATTTCGTAATCCATTGCGTATACAAGTGGGATTAGAACGTCAAGCGGCATGTTGTATTCTTTCGCTTCGTCTTTGTGTTTTTTCGCTAAGTCGAACAGTACGTCAACGTTAGAGCCGTAGAATTTCGCGAACTCTTCTGCTTGTGCTTTCGTTAAACCAGATTTCGTACCTTCGTCTGCTTTTTTCGCAACGAATGCTGGGAATCCGTGTGAACCACTTACATGTCCACCAGAGATTGGCATATGTTTCGTGTCACTCTTCGGATATGCACTATGGCCTTCTTTTTGTAATAAGTTCGTTACGTAGTCTACTACCATTTCAGCCATTTTGCGGTATCCTGTTAATTTACCACCAGCGATTGTAATTAAACCAGATTCAGAAGTCCAAATTTCATCTTTACGAGAAATTTCAGATGCGTTTTTACCTTCTTCGTAAATTAACGGACGCACACCAGCCCAGCTTGATTCAATATCTTTTTCTGTAATTTTCACACTTGGGAACATGTAGTTAATCGCATTAATGATGTATGTGCGATCTTCTGTTGTCATGTGTGGTACAGCTGCATCTTTATCATAGAACGTATCTGTTGTACCTACGTAAGTTTTTCCGCCGCGAGGAATCGCAAACACCATACGTTTATCTGGTGTATCGAAGTAAATTGCTTGACCTAATGGGAAACGTTTTTGGTCAATTACTAAGTGAACACCTTTTGATAACTGAAGTACTTTTCCTTTTTTCGAGTTATCTTTCTCACGAAGTGTATCTACCCAAGGACCAGCTGCGTTTACAATTTTCTTACCGTAAACTTCGTACACTTCTCCGTCTAGTAAATCGATTACACGTACACCGCATACTTTTCCATCTTTATATAAGAAACTGTCTACTTTTGCGTAGTTAACAGCTTTCGCACCATGCTCAATTGCTTCTTTCATTACTTCAATTGTAAGACGCGCATCGTCTGTACGATATTCTACGTAGTAACCGCCGCCTTTTAATCCTTCTTTTTTCACAAGAGGCTCTTTGTTTAATGTTTCTTCACGGTTAAACATCTTTCTGCGCTCGCTTCGTTTTACACCTGCTAAGAAGTCGTATACACGAAGACCAATTGATGTACTAAATGATCCGAACGTACCGCCTGTATGGAACGGAAGTAACATCCACTCTGGTGTTGTTACATGGGGACCGTTCTCATATACAATCGCACGCTCTTTCCCCACCTCTGCTACCATTTTCACTTCAAGTTGTTTTAAATAACGTAGACCACCGTGTACAAGCTTCGTTGAACGACTTGATGTACCTGCTGCAAAGTCCTGCATTTCAAACACAATTGTTGATAACCCGCGTGTTGCTCCATCTAATGCAATACCAGAACCAGTAATACCTCCACCAATTACGATCACATCTAACTCTTGTTTATTTACTCCGTTTAATACGTCTTTACGTTGTTTACTTGAAAATTTCATGGTAATTCCTCCCTTTGATAACGAAAAAAGAGACCACAAACTCCGCTATAGATTTCGCCTCTATAGCGCGTTGTGGTCTCTCCAAATCTCCTACCGAATTATTAACTTGTCACCATTATAACACTGTTTATGATTATTTGAAAGCTTTTGTTGCTTCAATTGCTTTTTTCCATCCAGCATATAGCTCTTCGCTTGTTTCCGCTTCCATCGTTGGTTCAAAGCGTTTGTCCATATGCCACTGTGATTTAATTTCATCTTGGTTTTTCCAATATCCAACCGCAAGACCAGCTAAGTATGCTGCACCTAAAGCTGTCGTTTCGTTGATCACTGGACGCTCTACAGGAACATCTAAAATATCACTTTGGAACTTCATCAAGAAGTTGTTTTTAACCGCTCCGCCATCAACGCGTAATGTTTTTAGTTCAATACCTGAATCTGCTTCCATTGCGCATAATACATCTTTCGTTTGATAAGCTAAAGATTCTAGCGTTGCACGAATGAAATGCTCTTTCGTCGTACCGCGCGTTACACCAAACATAGCGCCGCGTACTTCACTATCCCAGTAAGGTGTTCCTAGTCCAACGAATGCTGGTACAACGTATACACCTTCAGTTGATTCAACGCGAGAAGCATATACTTCACTCTCACTTGCATCTTTAAACATGCGCATTCCGTCACGTAACCACTGAATTGCAGAACCTGCTACGAAAATACTTCCTTCTAATGCGTAGTTTACTTTACCATCTATTCCCCATGCAATTGTTGTTAATAGGCCATGTTCAGAAGCTACTGCTTTTTCACCAGTGTTCATTAACATGAAGCAGCCAGTTCCGTAAGTATTTTTCGCCATACCTTCACCGAAACAAGCTTGTCCAAATAATGCTGCTTGTTGATCACCAGCTACACCTGCAATCGGTACATTTTGACCGAAGAAGTGATAGTCAATTGTTTCTCCATAAACTTCAGATGATGGACGTACTTCTGGAAGCATGCTCTTTGGTACTGTTAACATATCTAGAAGCTCATCATCCCACTGTAAGTCGTGGATGTTAAACATTAACGTACGTGCTGCATTTGAGTAATCTGTTACGTGTGCTTTACCACCAGATAGTTTCCATACAAGCCACGAATCAATTGTTCCGAATAATAGATCGCCATTTTCTGCTTTCTCTCTTGCACCTTCAACGTTATCTAAAATCCATTTTACTTTCGTACCAGAGAAGTATGCGTCAATTAAAAGACCTGTTTTTTCGCGAACCATTTCGCCATAACCTTTTTCTTTTAACTCATCACAAATTTCAGCTGTTTGGCGAGATTGCCATACGATTGCGTTATAAATTGGTTTACTAGTTGTTTTATCCCATACAACCGTTGTTTCACGTTGGTTCGTAATACCGATACCAGCGATTTGTTCTGGTTTTACATCTGCTTCGCTTAAGCAAGTTGCGATAACTGCTAAAATAGATCCCCAAATTTCTTGCGCGTTATGCTCTACCCAGCCCGGCTTTGGAAAATGTTGCGTAAACTCTTTTTGAGCTGAATGAACAATTTCACCTTTTTTATTGAACAGAATTGCGCGTGAGCTAGTTGTTCCTTGGTCTAATGAAAGAATATATTTTTTCATATCGGTTTCCCCCTTATGCTACTTTTCTACTATTTGTATTGCTTCCACTTTTTTTGCTTGTCATATAAGAGATTGCTAGTACAATCACAGTTGCAATAATCACATAAATAAGTGCTGCGTTTTGTTTTCCTTCAAATACAACTTGATGGAATAAACCTGCAAGTGATCCACCTAAAATCGGACCTACTACTGGAATCCATGCATACTTCCAGTTTGAACCGCCTTTTCCTGCAATCGGAAGGAAGAAGTGTGCAATACGCGGACCTAAATCACGTGCTGGGTTGATTGCGTATCCTGTCGTTCCACCTAATGATAAACCAATACTTACAATTAAGAAACCTACGATAAATGGATTTAATCCATCTGCAAATTTATTTGCACCAATTGCTAATATACCAAATACTAAAACGAATGTTCCAATCATTTCACTTAAAAGGTTTGCAAATGTGTTCGGAATTGCTGGACCTGTTGCAAATACACCTAATTTTGTTCCTGGATCTTCTGTTTCTTTCCAGTGTGGTAAGTAATGTAAATATACTAAAACTGCCCCGATAATTGCCCCAATCATTTGTGCTGCGATATAACCAGGTACGTCACTCCATGGGAACGCTCCCTTAAATGCTAATCCTATCGTTAAAGCCGGATTCAAATGCGCCCCACTAATTGATCCAACTGCATACGCTGCAACCGCTACCGCTAAGCCCCAGCCCATCGTAATAACAATCCAACCAGAATCTTTCGCAAACGACTTCTTTAAACTTACACCAGCACAAACACCGCCACCAAGTAAGATTAACAATGCAGTCCCTACTAACTCTCCTAAAAATGCTGACATAGTATCCCTCCACAATCAATTTAAACGCTTCCAAATGTGATAGAGGTAAAATGAATGGCCATTCGTTTTTGTCAAAAGAAAAAGACCCACAGCTTTGCACGCTTCTATATAAGTTTATATAGAAACAATGAAATGTGGATCTCTACTTTTCTCCGTCACGTTTATTAACTTGTCTATAATGTTAACCTCTCATGAAAGCGGTGTCAACAGAATTTTTTCACATTTTCGTCACTTTTTTTGGTAATGTTTCCATAGTTCGCGTTTTGATGTTGTAATTGCTGTCGCACCAGCATTTAACGCTTTCTCCACATCATCAACTGTACGAATAAAACCACCCGCCAAAATTGGTACACCAGTACGCTCTTTCACTTCAGCGATAATGTCCGTCATTGCCCCTGGAAGCACCTCTATATAATCTGGCTTCGTCTTTTCTAAAAGATTGCAACTCTTCTCCATTGCGCTAGAATCGATTAAAAAGATACGCTGAATTGCCACAACACCTTTTTGCTTCGCCTTCATAATCACGCTCGCCTTTGTCGAAAGTAATCCGTACGGTCTAAACTCTTGGCATAAATACTCCGTCGCATGCCCATCACTCTGTAAGCCATGAATTAAATCCACATGTAAAAATACCTTTTTACAATATTGCTTCGCAAGTGATATAACACTTTTCAATTGACCAACATGAATATCTAAAATAACGATATATTCATACGAACTATGTAGTAACTTCTCCAAATCTTTAATTTGCCTCACTGCCGGCAAAATCTTTTGCTCATGAAATTCCATTCTATATGTCCCCTTCTCTATGTCATCCTATCCTTTATAGTACACAATTTAAGTGAAAAGAACAGCTAGTGTCGGGGATTTCTTTCAAAACTTTCTCTTACCTATATATTTTCTTCAACTTATCAGATCCCATACCACCTATAACCATTAATAAGAGCGGTAAAAAATTCATTACATACGGTGCATCCGCTATAATTGTAATGCTCGCTCCGGCAAACTTATTTAACATCCATACAACGATTTTTGTAACAAACACAAATACTCCCATCATAAAGAGACTATCAAAAAACACCTTCCATTTTGGATGCGCCAATTGCTTACTATCTTCAATAACTTTCTGCGTCAACTCTTCATCACTCCTTAGTAATTCATCAATCGTAATACCGAACAGATCACTTAAATGAATAATAATTTCAATGCTCGGATAGTTCTTTCCCGTCTCCCATTTCGAAACAGATTGCCTACTTACATGAATTTTTTCAGCCAAATCACTTTGCGACCAATTTCGTTTCTCTCGTTCTTGTTTTAAGCGTTCACTAAAAATCATACTGTGTTTATCACCTCTCTACGCCTAGTATGGACAAATACATGATGAAGAGTAAAGCGAGTTGTCATTGCATAGCCTGTGCAACTTGTGCGTTACAGGTTGTAATTGCGCTATGTATTGTGTCAATTCCATATATTTTTCTTCTATAATAATTTCCCGAACAATAATCGTGCTTCTTAACATTGTCGTTTCTTGTCGGTAAGTCGATATCTCATGTCGAATCGTCGATAAATTGAAAAAATCGTTGATATATTTCAAGTTGTGTTCGATATATTTGAAAAATCGTTGATATATTTCAGAAAATAAAAAAGTGGATAACGACATGTTATCCACGCTCCCATAATTATAATAAAACCGAATCCTTATCACTATCCTGATTTCCCTTCTTATCATTCTCCAGAAAGAAAATCATTTTATTCATTTCTCAACTTATACTAGTATGGATAGCGCCAAGGAAGATGATGAAGAAATGAAATTAGAACGAACAAAAAAACCTGTAAAATTTATTACAGAGTTTTTTGCCGATTATTTATTGTTTTGCATACCGAATACGAACGTTATCGTCCATATGATAAATTTGTAATGTGTTTCCATCATCCTAATCACAGCGTCTTAATATATCCTGTTCAATATCTAATAAATATTTATTTTGTATAATCTTCATCCAAAACTCGAACCTTTTGAACATCTTTACTTGCCGAATCTTTTACTATAACACAACCACTTAATAATAAAGCAACTGGAACTGCCGCAGCTATCAGTTTCTTCACTTTCATACCTCATATCCCTTTAAATCATTTATCCTTAGTTGGTTTTACTACCGATACTCTTCGCTGCTTCTTCAAACAGTTTTGAACCTTCTTGTGCTTTACTTAATGATTGATGCATTTTACTCTCATCTTCTTGGTCTAATGCATCAAAGAGAAGTTGGAAACAATCCGCATACAGTTCCATCGATTGCTTTATCTTCGCTTGTTCTCCCTGTAATTCAGGAGGCGCTTGTAGATTCTTCAGTTTCGTTGCAGTTGCCTTTGCTCCACCTAAACTCAGTTGTACTTCACTTTTCTTTTGTTTGTATGATTTTACGTCTGAATCTGCTATTCCTTCAATTAATTTCATTGTATCTTCAATTTGAGTAGCACTGTTTATGATATCTGCCTTGTACCTTTCAACATCTGAACCAGTTACCTTACCAGTTGAAGAACTAGAAGAAGTTGAATTATTTGAAGCAGAACTTTGTTGACTACTTGATGAACTACTGTTTGTACCTTCACCTTTCGCTACAGATAAGCTATCCTCTTTCTTGCTATCAGTTGACTTACTCTCTTTTTCAGAAGCCTTATTCTCTTTCTCTACTTTTTGCGTTTCTTCTTTCTTTGGTTCATCAGCTTTCTTACCATCAGTTTCAATTGTAATACAACCGCTCAATAACATAACTGGTAATGCTAAACTTACTAATTTCTTTGCCTTCATGATTACTACTACCCCTTTATTTGTAAAATTTAGTGCAAACAAATTAACATACTTAACTAAGAAATTTCCCAAGAATAATTTATTAGAATCTACTCCCCTAGATATTTCCTGTATATTCATAATCTTTCCATATATCATTTTACAAAGAATTATATATTTGGTCAAAGGGATTTATTTTTAAAGGAAAATTTACTAAACGGAAAGAAAATTTTAATCACAAAGAAAAGAAGCTAACAATAAATTGTTAACTTCTCAACTTAAGCAAAATAGTATCTTTCCTTATCTTCTAATATCTAGGTTGTGATTGAATATTTGTAAGATGAACATCATACATATCAATGATTTCAAGAAATCTATCAGCTTCACGGAAAACGTGGTCTGCCAATAATGGGTGAATGATGCTCTTTATTTTGCATTGCTCAATTAAATCACGTGCTGTTTTCTTAAAATCCCGAAGAGATGCAACCGACACACGATTTTGATCTAAAAATTGATCTAAAAGAGGGACTGTTTGGGATTGTGGTTTCATTGATTCTAAATCAATTGCTTGATACATTAATGCATCAAAATCATTGCTAAAATTCCGAGCTGTATCTACAAGCTTTCTTTCCGATGGATCAAGAAGATGACCAATAAATTTAGCATGGTCTGCCATAATCCTTAGAAAGAAAACATTTTCTTTAATAATAGCATCAGGAAGAGCATCTAATTTCCCTTCATTTAATTCCATTAAACGTTTTCTAAAATAATCAGCTTCCCTACTTGTATGGTCAACTAACAGTGGAAAGTTATTTTGTCCTGGCAATTTACATGTGAGAATCAATCCTAAAATTTTTCGTTTAAATCCCCAAATATTAGTTGCGGCTTGTTGTACTTCTGCATTAAATCTTTTGATTTGCTCAGGATCTGTTTCATTTGTATAGGAATGCGCTATTTGTTCGATATGTTCAAACAATCGATAAAATTGATTCGCCTCTTCGATTAGTTGCGTATCCTCGCATCTAAATCCCAAGCGAAGAAAAAGAGAATGCTCCTTCATGATTCTAGACCAAAAACGAATTTCATTTAATGAACGCTCAACAAACATTACAGATGTAACACCTGTATCCGGATGTAATGAAGTTTCATCCCTATGCATTGTTAATCCCCCCAGTAATTACTACGCTAGTTTCATTCTTATGAGGAAACATATATATAAATACCATCAATAAAAGTTCATGATGAATTCCGTATACATGCTTCCAAAAAAGAAAAAATGCTACCACCTATATGTAAAGTTCTACTAGGTGGTAGCATTTCAAAATTTCTATTAAAGCAATACAGAATCTTTATCACTATCCTGATTACGTTTCTCTCGCTCTTCTTCTAAGCGCTTCATATAAACTTCGCCTTCTTTTTCAATAAACTCATTATCCATCTCTTGCTCTTTTTTTGAAGTATATAAAACCATGTAGCCACTTAATACGATCCCAACGATTACAAGATACACCCACCATGGTAAAGTTTCCACTCTACTTCATTCCTTTCCTTAGACAAGCCTTATTAGTTTCACTGTATGAGGAAAGAAGTAGATTTATGCTTAAAATTTTATCATTGTGGATTTTTCGCAAAGAACGCTTGTACATATTCCATAAACTCAATTGGTTCCTGGCGAAATGGTGCGTGGTATCCTTTTTCAATGATATGGAACGTGCTATTCGCAAATAGCCCATGATACAGTTCACCATTTTTCCAAGAAACACTCTTATCGTGTCGTCCCCATATAATTAAAGTCGGTACCTTAATTTTATCGGCTTCCATCGCAATGCGGCGCTCTCTCATTTTCGTCAGCTGATCATAATGCTCTTTATCGTCGCGACTATTTTTCACTGCATTTTTATTATAATCCGTAATCTCAGTTACTGTTTGAAGATCAGTTGATAGCGGCGGCACTTCATAACTTTCTTTTTGCTGGAAAGACTCAATTCCTGTAGAATCCGCTAAAACGAGATGCGTTACTGCATCCGGATATAAATACGCTAAATTTAGAGACATCTCTCCGCCCATCGAATGACCGAGCACCGCAAACTGATCGTATCCGAGCTTCTTCATTAACTTATAATATAAATTCACTTGCGCAGGAAACGAATACTCAAAATCAACTGGCTTAGAAGAACGCCCAAACCCTAAAATATCAACCGCAATAATCGTATGGTCCCGCGCTAGTTCCGGATAAATATCACTAAATCCATCTGAAGAACCACCAAACCCGTGCAGCATAAGTAAAGGTGGTTTCCCCTCACCAATTTGCTTAAAATAAATTGTCTGTCCGTCAATCTGTGCCATACTCTCTTTCGTATTCAGCTTCATCATAACAGTATCTTTCACTTCTCCAACCTTCGCAATCGGCTTATCAACGAAGTTACAAACAATTAACAAAACGAGCACAATACCGCTAATCATATAAAACTTAAACCGTTTCAAAATTCCCGTCTCCTTTCTCAAGTTGTTATTTAAAGTTTTTACATTTTTTGGTTGTTTTATGTTCTCTTTTTAATTGTAACTAATACGGTTACAATTATACCAAAAAAATATAACTCATTTCTATTACTAATGGTTATTTTGTAACTATTATAGTTACATATTTAAAGTAAGTCAATTCTTTTCTCTACATGGCCTAATAACAAAGAAAGAGACCTCGTTGTGAGGTCCCTTTCTTTGTTATTATAGTTGGCTTACTCCGCCGCCGTCTCCTCTATTATCTGCTGGTGCTCCGCCATCTCCTTTATTGAAGTTGGCTGGCGCTCCTCCTGTTTCACCAATGTTAAAGTAGTCTGGGTTTGCTGATGCTCCACCAGTATCCCCCTTATTAAAGCTAACATAATCTGGTCTTGCTGGTGCTCCTCCTGTGTCTCCTCTATTTAAATATTGATTTTGGGATCCAGCAAAGGAATTCAATCCAATTGAAAATGTCAATACTACACCCGTAATAAACAAACTAGTCTTTTTCATTTATTTTAACGCTCCCTTTTTTAAAATTCTCTTTTGGGCTTGACTACTAATAAAAAAGTACTTACTAGCTTTTTCATAATTTTCTTCCTGATAAAACTTATAAGCTAATATTTCCATATATTCTTTAACACATTCTAAAAGAGAATGTTCTTCAAAATATAAAATCCCTTCTAAAGTTACTTTCTCTAATTGACTTGCACTGGATTTAATATTCAACTCTTTTAAAATTATAAATCGATATTGGAATTCTTTATTTTGTAATTCGTTGCAAATTCTTAAGCCTAATTCTATTAACTCATTAGCAGTTTCTACCCTACCTAATTTATAATTTTCTTCCGCTTCAGTAAAAATTGCTTTAAAATTTTTAGGCATTTTTTGAGTAACTTCACTTAAATGTCTAATCGCTAAATCAGATAAATCTTGACTGCCATATAGCCATCCTAAATTATTTCTAACCATTAAAATATACTTCTCATGCTTAGCTTGTTGGAAAACATTTAATGCATCATTAAAATTTTCCTCCGCTAATTCAAATTGTCTTAAGTCTATACAACATAACCCCAATATATTCTCACATAAAGCCAAATTAATCTCATATCCTGGTTGCTTCGTAAAATCTTCTTTTGCCTTTTTCAAATAATCAATCGCATTGATTTGTTGATAAGAATGATAATAGAAATTCCCCATCCGATAATTAAACTCCGCATGTTCTATCGGATCGGCAATATATTTCAATAACTTCTCAGCTTGCTCATACTGTTCTTTCGCTTCGTTATAATTTGAAATTAATGTGCAATGAAACCCTTTAAAAAAGTGATAGTAATAAGCTAGAAAACCTTCTGTCGGGATTTCAAAAGATTCCACTTTATCAAAACTATCTTCTCTCACCCCAATCCAATCAACTAATGCATCATACCTAAAATTCAACAACGCATGATAAAGCAATACATCCTGATCCACATCCAGCCCACTAATCTTACTATCAAGCTCTTCTTTCATTTCTGTGGCCTTCTCTATATTTTGCTGCAACATTACACGATACCAATCATCTAAAGAATGTTTCATTTGCTCCCGCGTTACTACATCTGCTCCCATACACCCGCATCTCCTTTTTTCCAAAATTACAAAATTAGGATTTTTATACAATTATCAAAATTTTATATTAACACTCCTTTTCTATGTATTGAAAAATAATTATCAGAAAATTAAATATTTTAATTGATTATACCAAAGTTTTCCTTTTCAATAACTTGAGAAACATTTTTCAGAAAATTTATAGGCGAAATAAAAAAGCAAGCAGTTTCAGCATTCCGCTAAAACTACTTGCTCTCCTACTTATTATCTCTACTTTTACTCTTTAATAAATTCCTTCGTACTTCTCACTGTATCAATTGGACGAACTAATTTTTCGATTTCTTCACGTTTTGGCTCTAGGAATGGAGGTAAAGATAATTTTTCGCCAAGTGTTTCGTATGGCTCATCTCCCATAAATCCTGGGCCGTCTGTTGCAAATTCAAATAAGATTTGTGGTGCAACTCTTGCGTATAATGATTCGAAGAAGTGACGGTCTACATAGCCAGATGAAGGAAGCCCTACGCTACTTATTCTCTCGATCCATTCTTCTAATACAGCGCGATCTTCTACGCGGAATGCAGCATGGTGCACTGTACCAAAACCTTGTCGTGCTTCTGGAAGAACCGTATTATGTTCTACAATGACAGAGGCACCGTTTCCGCCTTTGTTCACTTCAAATAAATAGAATTCTCCTTCTTGCGCAACCTCTTTAAATAATAAAACTTTTTCTAACACTTCTTTGAAGAAACTAAAGTTTGCAATACGGATGAATACAGGTCCTAAACCAGTAATTGCATATTCTAATGGAACTGGACCGTTTTGCCACGGTGTACCTGATTCGATCCCTTTATCTAATTCATCAGAAATTAATTGATAGTGTTGATCATCGAAATCAACGAAAGAAAGAGTTTTCTTACCAAATTGCTCTTTAATTCCTGTATGTTCGACTTCAAGACGGTCAAAACGTTTTACCCAATATGCTAACGCTGCATCAGTTGGCACTCGGAATGACGTTTTTGAAATTTCATTTGTACCGTGTACTCCTTTTTGAATACCTGGGAAGTCAAAGAATGTCATATCTGTTCCTGCACTACCTTTATCATCTGCAAAGAATAAATGATACGTTTGAATATCATCTTGGTTTACTGTTTTTTTAACTAAACGCATTCCTAAAACGTGAGTGAAAAATTCATAGTTCTTTTCTGCACTACTTGTAATCGCTGTAACGTGGTGAATTCCTTTTAATTGGTTCATTTTCTATTCCTCCAGTGGTTTTAAATTTTATATTTTCTCTTCTATTACTTCTCTTCAATAGGTGCTAAATTCGCTTCAATCTCTGCACGCTGATCTTCTAAGAACGGTGGTAAATCAAGTTTTTCTCCTAAATGTTCCACATCGCCATCAACTGTAAATCCTGGTCCATCTGTCGCAATTTCAAATAAGATTCCGTTTGATTCGCGGAAATATAAGCTTTTAAAATAGAAACGGTCGATGATCCCTGAAGACTGGAAGCCTCTTTTTATCACCTGTTCTTCCCAATAAGCAAGCTCTGCATCGTTTTTCACACGAATTGCTAAATGGTGAATGCTACCGCGGCCTGGCTTTTCAGTAGGACCATCTAAATATTTCACAACGATTTCTCCAAAAGCTTCTCCTTTAATGGACTGAAAAATCGCTTCTTCGTCATTTCGGCTAACCTCTGTATAACCAAACATCTCTGTAAGTGTACTCGCCATTTTATCAAGTCTACGAACTGTCATTTCCACAGAACCCATTCCTTGAATTTGATGCTTTGCAGGAACTTCTGATTTCTCCCAAGTTTCCCAGTGCTCTACTTTTTCTCCGTTTGAAACGAGTAGTACTAAGCGAAGACCTTCAGCATCCTCAAATTGCAAAGCAGGACGATTTGCATATGTTGTCATTTCACTATGTTTTACATCAAATTCTTCAAATCGTTCTTTCCAGTAATGCAAGCTATCCTCTGAAGGAACAAGTAATCCAATTCGAGTAATGGCATTCGTACCGCGGTACGTTTTTCCTACTAAAGGAATTTCAAAAAATGATAATTCTGTACCTGGACTTCCTATTTTATCTCCGTAAAATAAGTGATACATTGATGGATCATCTTGGTTTACTGTCATTTTCACGCGACGTAAACCAAGTACATTTTTATAAAAGTGATTATTTTCATTTGCATTTTTCGTAACCATTGAAATGTGATGATGCCCTTTAATTTCATACATTGTTTATTCCTCCGTTTCGTTTTACTAGTCAAGTGATAACTAAAAAAATAACATTTCCCACAACTAATATGGTTTTTAGCGTTTTAATTTATTCTCATTATGTTTTTGTAAATTCATCTTAGTTTTTACTGCATAAGTTACTTTGTTTTGTAAGTCGAAAGCAAGTGAGTGTATGTTTTTCATATGACTCAATCGCTTTCGTTACTATCACTTTACACCTCAAGTGATTAAAAAGCAAGTGGTTTATCTCAAATTCGAGATATTTTTTTGTATCGTATTATTTACTTCCTATAAAAATAGCCTCACTAAGCTTTTAAAACTTAATGAGGCCACTTGATTCACACTATTAATTATGGAACGTCGGTTTATAGAACGAACGATTATCAAGTGCAAAGACACGCTCAGTGTATTCACCTGGTTTTGTGCGTCCTAATGCACGGTCCATCATGTTCATTTTTGCATCTAAGTTATCGATGTAATGCAGAATTTCTGCTTCTTTTACTAATGGTGGTTTTGGGCTACCCCATTCTGCTTTTCCGTGGTGAGAAAGGACAATGTGTTGAAGAATTAATACTTCTTCTGCATCGATTTGCAATTCGTCTGCTGCTTTACCAATTTCGTTCACCATGATAGAGATGTGGCCTAGTAAATTTCCTTCTAACGTATACGTTGTAGAAATTGGGCCAGATAATTCGATTACTTTACCAAGGTCATGTAAAATCACGCCTGCATATAGTAAGTCTTTATCTAATGATGGGTATAGATTTGAAATAGCTTTCGCTAAATCCAGCATCGATACGACATGATAAGCTAGTCCAGATACGAACTCGTGATGGTTCTTTGTCGCTGCTGGATACTCTAAAAATTCGTTTTGATGCTTATTTAATAAATGTCTTGTTAGACGCTGAATGTTCGGGTTTCTCATTTCAAATATGTATTGCGTAATCTTTTCAACCATATCTTCTTTTTTCACTGGTGCTTTTTCTACGAAGTCCGAGATGTCTGTTACTTCATTTTCATTTGCAACACGGATTTGTTTCACACGTAATTGAATACGTCCTTTGTAGTTTAGAATATCTCCAGCTACTTTAACGATTGTTTCTGCTACATATTGTTTCTCAACTTCTGGTGATACATCCCATAGCTTCGCTTCAATATCTCCACTTGGATCTTGTAAGATTACTGTTAAAAACGGCTTTCCATTGCTTGCTAGACCTTTTGTCGCTGTTTTAATTAACAAGAAAACATCGACTTGTTCACCAACTTCATATTCTGCAATTTTCTTTTTCATTCGAATTCCTCCACCAAATCAGTTACTTTTAGTATAGCACACTACAACTCATTTTCTTTACGCTTATGCGTTAATTTTATAATCTGCTTTTCTGTAAAGAACGATAATAAATGAGCGTGACATGTAAAGAAGATGACTTGTCTATCTTTTGCGATTTCCTTTATTAGTTCAATTGTGCGATTCGTCCTTACCGCATCGAAATGTACGAAACTATCATCAATAATAAATGGATAATCATGCTCGAATGTTTTCGCTAATGCAAATCTCAGCGATAAATATAACTGTTCCGCTGTCGCTTGGCTTAGTTCATGACTGTAAAAACGCATACCGTCGTTACGTTCCACAATAAACGGCTCCGCCTCTGACGGTGAAAAGATTTTACTATATCGCCCGCCTGTTAAATAGACGAAATACTCTTCTGATTTTTGTAAAATACGAGGAAGATGTACTTCATGATAATATTGTTTCGTTTTCGTTAACACTGTCTTTGCGGCCGCATAAGCAGCCCATTTCTTCACTTGTTCACGCACTTGCGCTTTTTTCATTTCCCATTCATGCATTAAATCACCGTACGTACTACCTTCTTCTAAATTCGCAATTTCCATACGATGTTTCGCAATGCGCTCTGTCAGTTCTTTCTCTCTCGTAAGATAGTTTTGTGCGGCTGTTATTTCTTGCTTTAATTTTTCATCATAACCGTCAGCCTCATAATGTTCAGCTAATGATAAACTCGTTAAGCGTTGTTCTAACAGATCAATTTGCGGTAATAAACGCCCTACTTGTTTCTCAGCATCTTCACGTTTTTCTGCCAGTTTACCTGCTTCTAAAAACATCTCTTCATCTGTAGAATCTGCGATATGCCATAATCCATCTCGTTCTACTAACAGTTGTTTCAATTGCTCTTGCATGAACTCATATTCTTCTTGCCATTCAGCTAGCTTCTCTTTTAACTGCTTACAAGTTTGGCGTTTCTCTTTCTCATGTTGCATACGACTTTGCGCCTCGTGCAGCTTCCTATACTCCGCGCTACCGATAACAGTTTTTAGTTTATGTTCAAATTGCGAAATCATTTCATATAATGAAGATTTCCGCGCGCCTTGCTTCTCTAATTCTCGATATAATTGTTGTATTTTTTCCATACGCTCAAACGCCGGCAATATGTGTGCATACGTATAAAATTCAGGGAACATATAGCGTACTTTATATGCATTAACTTGTTCACTAATGCGGAACGTTTCTCTCTCCCATTCCTCATACGATGAAACGACTTTATCATACGCTCGCTCCATTTGCTGCAATTTATAAGACTCTCGCTCAAATAGCTTACGAATCTCTTCGTCTTTTTCTAACTCATAGCGAACAGACATCGCTTCTTCACTTTGTCTCCCGCCAGCACTTTGCTGAAGAGTTAGAAGCTCTTCTTGTAATCCATTTGACGGATCTTTATATAAAACAAGAGCAAGAACAATCCCTACAAAAACAATGACGCTAATAAATAAGAGCGGGCGGTTGTCCATAAATAAGCTCGTAAATAAAATGCCTGTGTTAATAAGAAGTAACAGAAGACAAATTCTTTGCCACTGTTTTTTCTTTTGCACCGCTGCTCCTGCTTTTTCCTCATATTTGCGCTTCATTCTCTCAGCGCCCATACCAATAAACGCCGCATCTTGAAACGACTTCTCTTTCTCACTTAACGCATTTCGCTCTTCATCCGCTAACATTTGTTTCTGAACCTGTCTTATATTTTCTTCTTGTTCTTCTAATTGCTCCTGCGCTACTTTAAAGCGATCATCAAGCTGTACTTTTTGCGTTTCTAATTCGCGCGCCTTTTGCACTGTTTGCGTAATCAGCTCTTTCGTTGCCAAACTCATATCAAACGAAAGGACTGTTTCTTTTTCAAAAGTAGCACCGATTTGTTGCTCTAGCTCTGCGATTTCTTCTTTTATATTCGCAATACTTCCTGTCATATCACGCATTTCTTGGCGTGCATTTTCATAAGACATATGCTGCATACGAAGTTCTTCCACGTAACTTTCTTTATGTAAAAACTCTTCATCTATTTGAATCGATTCAATTTCCGATTGTACATTCTCTATTTTTTTATAGAGCGAATCAACTTGCAACTGGAGCGGCTCCATCTTCGCCTTAATTGCTTCATAACGCGCCATTCCGTTTACCGGAAACTGCCCATTCTCTTTTTCTAGCACTTTCTCATGCGCACGCTTTTCAATAACGAGCGGTTCAAGCGCCACTAATATTTCATAATCTTGCTTTCGTTTTTCCGCACTCTCTTTCTCCGCACGAACAGACGCGAGCTTCTCTTCACTTTCTTTTAACTGCTCGACCTGTTTTTCATACGTGCCAATTTTCCCTTGCCACTCTTTCATCTTCTCTTCCAGCTTCTTCATTTCTTGCAGTGACACGTTAATTTCTGGCTTACGGCCACTCGGCTTAAAACGCTGATCCATTTCTTTTTCTAGCTTTTTATCGAGCTGCAATAACGCATCGCTTCCGACTGCACTTGCCGAAAATAAATAATTGCCGATATCCGCTTCGCCGAGCTGATGAATATTTTGAAGGCCGTGCATATCAAATGAAAAGACTGATTCAAATAAACTTTCATTCATCCCGCTTAATATATCGTGTAAAATTTCCTCGTTGCCCGTTTTCCCGTCTTCAAAATAAACGGTCACCTCGCCAGCTGCCGTCTTTGGCAATCGTTCAATTTTCAAACGACCGTATTTCTCTGTTTGTACAGTCATCGCACCGCCATACTTACCGCCTTCTTTCGGTTCATACCGGCGCTGTCCTCTCGTCGGAAAACCGAATAAAATACTTTTCATAAATGAGCGAATTGTCGATTTCCCCGCTTCATTTTCACCGTACAACACCGTCAGCAATGAAAGATCCATTTCTACATTTTCTAATTTTCCGTATCCATAAATATGGAGTTTTTCAATTCTCATTTCTTATCCCTCTCTTGCTGGAATAATTGCTCTAAAATAATATTTTCCGCTTCCTTTTGAATCTCTTTCTTCTCTTCTTCTGTAAAAGATTCAATACTATTACGCGCTACAGGAGATGTCCAAATCGTGCGTAACACGCCGTCCATATTGTTGAAAGCTTCTAACTCCTTCAGCACACTACCGACGAAATGATTTTCTTCTTTCAAACGTTCGATTTCCGCAAACGAAACCGTCTCATTTTTCCACTTCATCGCATATACAAAATCTTTTCGCTCTTCTCCAGATGCTAAAATATGAAAAATCTCTTCCACACGCTTTTCATCACGCAAATAAGGAGAAAGTGGGCCTTGTCCTGTAAATACGACAGTTAGTAGCGTCCCTTCCTCTTCTCTTCGGCACTCATTCATCGCACTTGATGCTGCCGTCATAAGGTCATCGACAGTTTCAAGCCCATCAATACTCACTTCTATCTCATCCCATACAACATCCGCCGTATGGAAAAATGAGCAATGCGTTCCTTGTTTCGTAAGTTCAATAAGGTACGCACCCTTCTCACCTGTTTCCTTACGATGACGCCCTTGTATGTTCCCCGAATAAATAATATATGGCTCTTCTGATAAAATTTCACGTTTATGTATATGGCCAAGAGCCCAATAATCAAACTGCTTTTCCTTCAGCTCACGAATTTGAAACGGTGCATAGCGATTATGCTCTGCATCTCCTTCCACACTTCCGTGAATCATACCAATATGAAAAGGCGCATCACTCATTTTCGTATACTGCGCTGTCATATTATCCGTTACCGCTTGCTGCAAATAACTAAACCCGTAAACAGAGGCTAACAGCTTACCATTTTTATAAAATGATTTCTCTTCTACATAAGGCTCCGTAAACACATGAACATTTTCCGGAAACTCAATTGCAGCCCAGCTTCCCCCTAAATGATCATGGTTACCGTGAATAATAAAAACAGGGATATCGTACTGCGAAAGTCTCTTCATTTGCTCACGCACAAACACTTGCGCTCTCAAACTTCTCGTCTCTGCATCATATAAATCCCCGGCTAGTAATACGAAATCAACGCGCTCTTGAATCGCTTTATCAACAATACGTTCGAACGATTCAAACGTACTCTGCTTCATTCTTTCCCAAACAGACTGCGGTACATTCATCTCCATCCCTTTAAACGGACTATCCAAATGCAAATCAGCCGCATGTATAAACTTCACTTGTTTCACAAATAACGATCCTTTCTTTTCCGTACTTTACTACGAATAGTAAATCTAGTGTCCAAAAAACTTCCCCTTTATTTTACCACGCAATGTCATATATTTCTTTGCATATTCTATTGATTTATGCCAAAATAGTTATAAGATTCTGATTTTTATTATTGGAGGGAATTTTCATGGGAGTATACGTTCTAACAGTCTTTGAAAAAGATGGTTCAAAAGCATTAGACGAATCATTCGAGGCGGCAAATGAAAAAGAAGCGAAAGCAAAAGGTGAATCTATTTTAAAAGAAAAAGGATTGTATGAAAAAACACATCGCTGCACATCTACTGCAGGTAAGCTCGTTTTATTCCAGCGCTAAAAAAAGAAGCGTCATCCGCTTCTTTTTCACTCTACTATATCTTCGTCACACCACGTAAATACCACATCTAGAATGCGATTACCGATACGTACGCGCTTATTCCATTTTCCTGCTTGGATCTGATGTTGCAATTCTGCTTTCATCTTTTCCGTCCAGTCGTGAATCGTTTCACTACCGTCGTACGGATATACGCTTGGAAACTCTTCCTGCAGTAGATGTAAGCTCTCTGCATCAAAATGAAAATGGAAGAAGTAGTTTGCTGTAAGCGATGGTTCTTGCAATCGTAAAAAATGATCATCAATTTGCTTTCTATTTCTATAGAAAGTAAAGATATTCACTTTACCGCTCGTAATTTGGTCAATTTGAATTTCGTGCTTCTCTATAATCACGTCTTGCCCACCTCGTTATATACTACCTTTAGTATATATGTCTTTTGCAACAAAGTTAACCATTTTCGCGCGAAATTCATTTCCTTCATTATATTACCTGTACCTCCAAGTACAATCAGAACAAATAAAAACAAAGTTGAAGGGGAGCGATCACATGTATTTCGGAAGCAAAGGTTGGTATGTAAAAGAACTTAAAAAATTAGGTATTCGTACTTATGAAGGTAAAAAACTAGAATCGTATCGTACGCATGTGTTATCTAGTTTACTTGAGAGAATGAAGAAAGCTTCGGCTTAATAAAAAATAGAAGAAGCTACTTTTAAAGTAGCTTCTTGCTTTTGAAAAATTTACTATCCTTCGTACCAATCATAGCCTAAATGAATAACATTCGCCTTCATATAAGACAATGAATTCTCCTCAAGAAACGTCTCATAGTCCACTAAATTATCCATTCCAAACCTATCATTCCGAAACCACGTTGCGTCACATTCATCACAAACATATACAACTTTATTTATATCTTTAATTTCTGCTTTATAAACGAGACCATTTCCATCACATCTTGGACAAACAACTTTCCCTTTAAATAGCTCCATTTAGACTTCCTCCACCACAAACTTTTAATGCCTTAACTATATAACAGAATGAATAATTGTTTTTTAAGCCATATATTTTATTTTGTAATTATTTTTTATTTTTTTCTTTTATCTTCTCTACTTCATTTTTTATATCCTCAGATACAGCCACATCTATATTCCCTTTATATTTCTTGTATTCTTGGAGTAACATATTTGTATTTTGGTTAAATGCCACCAGAGTCCCACTAGGTGATTCTGTTTGTTCCTTTAAAGATGTAATGGTTCCGTACATCTTTTTGTATTCATCATAAAGTTCTTTGTACTTATTTGGATTTTCTTTTGCAGCTTCAGACATTGTTTTTAATTGACCTTCCATATCGCTATATATTACAGAAGATTGAGCCACCATTGAATTTAGAGATTTTCTCTTAGCATGAATAGCTACGTTAAAGTCTCGGCGATCATCAATAGCTTTAGACCAAACCTCGGAATATTGCGGTAAAACAAAAGTAGCAACAAACCCCATTAGTTCAATATTATAATAAAATTCCGCTGCCGCTTGAACATATCTAGCTTCACGTTCCTTCTTTTCTTTTGCTTCTTTAGCATTTTCTTGTAATACGTTCATACTCACAAGGGCTATGATAATTACAATAACCCCTAAAATTCCCCAGATTATCTTTTTATTCATGCTGACTCCCCCATTTATGTATAATCTTTAAATTATATTTATAAAAACAAAATAAAAGCACTCTTTCGGGTGCCTTCAACTTTAGTTTTTATTGGGCTAGTTCTTCATGTTTACTCCCTTTTTTTAATTTCTATTCCTTATATATTTAACAAAGTAAGCATCCAAGCTGAAAATGCTATAATAAATCCAACTACACTAAGGGGGAACATTACTTTGCACGGAAAACACATTCAATTTCACAAGTTTGGCAACCCAAAAGATGTATTACAAGTTGAATATAAAAATATAGAACCATTAAAAGAGAATGAAGTTCTCGTTCGTATGTTAGTTAGACCGATTAATCCATCTGACTTAATCCCCGTAACCGGAGCGTATGCACATAGAATTCCTTTACCTAACATACCTGGTTATGAAGGTATTGGTATTGTAGAGGACGTTGGCTCTTTCGTTTCTAAAGACCTTATCGGTAAACGTGTTTTACCGTTACGCGGAGAAGGTACTTGGCAAGAATATGTGAAGACGTCAGCTGATTTTGTAGTTCCTATTCCTGATTCCATCGATGATTTCACAGCAGCACAAATGTATATTAATCCTCTTACGGCGTGGGTTACATGTACAGAAACGCTAAACTTACAACAGAATGATGTTTTATTAGTGAATGCTTGTGGATCCGCAATTGGTCATCTTTTTGCACAGTTATCACAAATTTTAAACTTCCGACTTATTGCCGTGACAAGAAATAATAAGCATACAGAAGAGTTACTGCGCCTGGGTGCTGCATATGTAATCGATACTTCCACTGCCCCGCTTTATGAAACCGTTATGGAGTTAACAAATGGGATTGGTGCGGATGCTGCAATTGATTCTATCGGGGGACCGGATGGAAATGAATTAGCTTTCTCCTTGCGTCCAAACGGGCACTTTTTAACGATCGGTCTTCTATCAGGTGTACAAGTTAACTGGGCAGAGATTGTCACGAAAGCAAAATTGCACGCAAACATATTTCATTTACGACATTGGAATAAAGAAGTGTCACCATATAAATGGCAAGAGACGTTTCGTCATTTAATTCACTTAGTAGAAAATAAGCAATTACGTTTTATGAAAGTACATTCTACGTATGACTTAGCGGATGTGAAAACGGCGGTTGATGTTGTGCAGTCTGCTGAGAAAACGAAAGGGAAAGTGTTTTTGACGAGTTATTAACTACAATCGAAGAAGTCTTTTTGATTGGCCTTTTAAATAGACTAGATAGTACGTTCAGGAATACCCAATTGTAAGTATCTGGTATAATTATATTAAAAGGTGAAAGGAGATCCTAACATGTGGTTACTTACGGCAATTGCGCCTGTTGTAATAGTCGGGGGAATTGTAGTCTATGTGATTGGAAGGCTTAAACATAAATATAACAACGGCACATTAGGTAAGAAAAAGTCAAAAAACGCTCAAATTTTATTAGATAGCTTCATACCAATGGGAATGCTCGTTGGCTGTATAATCGGTTTGATTTTCGGTATGTTTTTCCCAGATTTCTCACTGCTTTCCATTAGTTTAGGATCCGGAATCGGCTATTTATTGGGGTTTTTCGCCTATGAATTTTATAGCAAGACAGGAAACAACTTCTCATAATCCAAAAAGAATAAGCGGAACAGTACATAGTAGTCATATACAATATGTACTGTCCTTTATTTTTGTATCAACACTATCACCTTACCTTTCACCTACTATACACCTTCTTTATTCATTTTCCTCTCCTCCCCTTTTTGCATATCCGCTTTTTTATTTTCATTGGATCTATATCCAAAGTAAAGTAGCGCACATGTAATAACAGAACCTGCAATATATCCTAAAAAACATCCTAACCAAAACATATTGTAACCGCCTCCATTCATAATAAATTTTATGTAATATAACTCTTTACATGCTTCATCGTTTATTTCTATCAACTATACACTCTCTAAACTTATTCATACCACTAATTCTCTCATTATCTCAAATAACAATTTTATTATTTGTCATAAAGTTAACACCTTCGTTAAATACATATACATTTTCCATATTATTACTTTTATCTTCAGAAATAATATACTCCATTTGATATAAGCGAGCTAGTACGTCGGCCCTTCTCTATTTTAACTTTAGTCATGAACAAAAGAAAAATAAAAAAATCCCCTCAAAGCATAAACTTCAAGGGGTGAGCCTGTTTTTTATTTACTTATATACGTACAGCTGTACCACTTACAGCAACCATTAACATTCCATCACGAACAACTTCGTAATCTACGTCAATACCAACAATAGCGTTTGCACCTTTTTGTTTTGCAAGTTCTTTCATTTCATCCATTGCGATATCACGAGCTTCTTTTAGCTTGCTTTCATAAGAACCAGCACGACCACCGACAACATCACGAACAGAAGCGAATAAATCGCGGACAATATTTGCACCCATAATAGCTTCACCATTTACAATATCAATATACTCAATAATTTCTTTACCTTGAATTCCAGAAGTTGTTGTTACAATCATGACTGACACTCTCCTAATAAGTTGTAGTTTTAATTAGCTTTCTTATGTCTTTATTATGACATGGAAAAAGTAACGAATCTATTGAATTACCTTACAGGAATGTGACAGTTTTGTAAGAATAAAACGCGCATTATGTTTAATTTTAATAAAGCGCTTTAATATTGGGATACATAAAAGATTCTCTATTTTCTTTCCAGTCCTTTTCTACTTCTTTAAAAGTTGGTCGCCCTAATTCTTCATTGTTTTTCTGTTTACGAAACCATTTCTTCACATACTGATCTCCATTTTTATTTTGAACTGTACAAAGGAAGCTATTACTACTATCCTTTAATATTTTTACAATCACGAAAAGACACCTCTTTCCTTTTAAATAACAGAATAGAACTTGATCTTTTACTATAAGCCCTTCCTCTCTTATAGTCATACGACTCCTCGGCCGCGCCAAAGTTGTAAGATCAAAAAATGATATTCACTATGTTTAATATGTGACGTACCTATTATTTAAAGAAATCAGAGTTATAAGCATTATGCTTATCAAATATTTTATAGATTTCTAACTTATCATCTAATTTTGCATCTACTAAAATTAATATATTCCCATCGTAAATATACTCTTCATATTTCTTAGCATGTTCTTCTGGGATTCCTAATCCTATAAATGCTCCTATTAAACTTCCAGCTCCTCCGCCAATACCGGCTCCTCCAATAGCTGCTGCGATAGGTCCTGCTGCTACAATTGGACCCATTCCAGAAACGGCAAGTATACCAAGACCTGTTAATAAACCACCGAGTCCGCCTGCTACTCCTCCTGCCACAAGCCCTGTCGCTGAAAAGATATCCGCTTTATGTGCAGTTTCATGATTCACTTTTTCACCCGATTTTTCTTCCAGATGTTCAATTTCCTTTTGATCCTTTGCAATAGCTGAAATGTTATCAACTGAATATCCTTTATCTTTTAATTCATTAATAACGAGTGCCGCATCATCGACCGTTCTAAAAACACCTACTATTTTTCTATCTACATTCATAACTATTAACCTCCTAAAGTTTTATATAATGTATCTTTATCTTTCTTCATTTCTGTATACACTAATCTTCTTATTAACATAACCATTTACGAAAAAAGCAAATAGTAAAAGCATTACAAGCGAACTACTTAACAAGTAAATTAAATCAAATGTAATATCAATCATCATTTCATTCATGTATACCAGACTCCTTTTTATTTAAAGTAAAAGTATATTTTTATAGACTAGAAATCTTATAATTCATCTTCAGCCAATCTCTTTGTAGTATATGTATACCCTTCGTAATCCTTTCTAAACATAAAAAACTATAATTATATTTTTTCTTATTTATATGTTTAACATTTTTTAAAACGGGTATGTTTATATTGTTATGCTTACTATATGGAAAGGAATATTACGATGAACGCCATTCACTCTACTACTATTTCTTATAATGAAACACCTACAATAACTCAGATTCATCATTTTTATGCTTTAATGACAACATTTCAAGCTAATTTGTTTATAAGTAAACATGGAACAATGACATCAATTAAAAATTTAAGCACTCTAGTATCCTTTTTCCTTACTGTAAAAAAGAGAGATCTTATATTATTTATTTTTGAAGGAATAGATGCAAAAAGAGCTTTAAGAACACTCTTCCCTTCTTAGAATGTTTGTTATCCTCTATTCCCTCGTTTACTACCTTTCATATATGTTTTTATATTTCAAAATGATTTCCTCTATTAAAAAAGAACCCCCTAATACAATAGGGGGATTTCTAGTTTGGCCTTATGAAAACTGATATAATATATATTACGTTTTTCATTCTTTAAAATAGAAAAGTTTTAATAACCTTGAAGGTAGGAATTTTTAATGAACTCGAAAGCAAAATTTAGTATTCGCTACAAAATTATGGCTGGTTATTTAGTTATCATTTTGTTCTTACTTATTTCTTTCATTATGCTAAACAATCAGATTTCCAATTTACAAAAATCTCGTAATTTTATTATTGATCACGATTTTAAAGTTCTTAATTTAACGAATCAAGTGGAGAAAGAATTGCTAACAATTGAAAATAAAGCGAAAGGATTTATCACTTCTAATGATGCAAATTACGTTCAATCCCTTAACGCCGCAGAAAAGGATTATGAAAAACATTATCAAGATCTTTTTGCTCTATTAGAGGATAACCCTTCTCAGCAAGAAAAATTAAAGCAGATTAATGAAAACATTACTAATTGGATTAATAAAGAGATTCATCCACTCATTACGAATAACAATAGTAATAACGTACAAGCAATCGATACGACTCAAATTCAATCATTACAATCGCAGGTAACTAACTTCCGTAGTGTAGAGGAACAACTAACGAAAAAAAGAGCTGCACAACTAGATACTAAAAATAATAAATTAGAGATTTGGTTATACAGTTTATTGTTCTTACTTTCTTGTTTTGCCATTATCGTTTCACTCTATATTTCGAATTCCATTACAAAAACGATTAAAAATGTAATTCAAGCTATTAAATCCATTTCTTCGAAAGAAAAAATTACGGAAAGAATTCATGTAAACAGCCATGATGAAATAAAAGATCTTGCTCATACAACAAATCACCTACTAGACGAAATATCGAAAAGAGAATGGTTACAAACTGAGCTTGCAGAATTAATTTTAATGTATCAAGGTGTATCTTCTATTGAGATGTTAGGTAACAAAATTTTGAGTGGAATTATACAAAAAACGCAAACTTCTTGCGGTGCATTTTATGTACGTGAAGAAGTTGAAGAAACTGTCTACTATGTGAAAAAAGCTTCTTTCGCCGATCAAGGTGCTGATATTGGAAAACAATCCATTAAAATGGGTGAAGGTTTCATTGGACAGACTGCTTTAGAAAAGAAAAGTTTTATTCTCAGTGACATACCCGAAGAGTTTCGTTATGTCACTAGTGGAGTATTAGAAATACGTCCTAAAAATCTACTAGTCATCCCTATCTTATTTGAGGATGAAGTGATCGCAGTAATGGAGTTAGTAAGTGTAACTGAGATTTCAGACTTACATCAAGATTTAATTCAACAAACTGTTGATAATCTAGGTTTAACAATCCATAGTATTATGGGACGTATGCGAATTCAAACTCTTTTACATGAATCACAAGCAATGACAGAAGAGTTACAAGTTCAATCAGAAGAATTACAAACGCAAGCGGAAGAACTACAAATGCAAGCTGAGGAATTAAGAACAACGAATGAACAGTTAGAGTCTAGAACTGAAGAGGCTGAGCAAAAGACAGCTGACTTACAAATTACTAAATTAGAATTAGAAGAAAAAGCAAGCGAGTTGTTACGTAGCTCAAAATACAAATCAGAGTTCCTAGCAAATATGTCACATGAATTACGTACACCATTAAATAGTATTTTACTATTATCTGAAATGTTAAGAGAAAATCATGATAATCATTTATCCGATGATGAAATTGAATTAGCAACCGTCATTCATTCATCAGGGAAAGATTTACTTACTTTAATTAATGACATACTAGATTTATCTAAAGTAGAAGCCGGAAAACTAGACGTCATTTTCGAAGCAACGAACATAAGTGATATGGCGGCAAGTATGCACCAAAACTTCTTACATATCGCTGCACAAAAAAATGTTGAATTTACTGTTGAAGACAGTGATACGATTCCTGATTTGTTTTACACAGATGCAAAACGGATTGAACAAATTATTAAAAACTTATTATCCAATGCATTTAAATTCACGGAAAAAGGATCTGTCTCTTTACATTTCGATTCAATAGAAACAAGTAATGTAAGTCATGATATGCAGTCTGTAAGTAAAGACTGGATTACAATTTCAGTAAAAGATACTGGTATCGGTATTGCTAAAGAACAGCATCAACTTATTTTCGAAGCCTTTCAACAGGCAGATGGCGCAACGATTCGGAAATATGGTGGTACAGGCTTAGGGTTATCTATTTGTAAAGAGTTTGCTAGATTGTTAGGTGGTTGGATTACGTTGGAGAGTCATGTAGGAGAAGGCAGTACTTTCACCGTGTATATCCCTAACCTTCCAAATGGATTACATGATATACAAGTATCCAATTTAGAAGTCGCAGCAACAGTAGATGAAGTTATTCCTGCTGAAGTTGTTGAGGAAACTATAGTGATTCCAGAAACAAGTAACGTCTTCCAAGAGAAAACCATTTTAATTGTCGATGATGATCATCGAAATATATTTGCGTTACAAAATGCATTAAAAAAACAACATGCCAACATTATTACTGCCCAAAACGGTATAGAGTGTTTAGAAGTGCTAAAAAGCAATACAAATATCGACCTTATTTTAATGGATATTATGATGCCAAATATGGACGGTTATGAAACGATGGAACATATCCGAATGAATTTAGGGTTACATGAAATACCTATTATCGCATTAACTGCTAAAGCAATGCCAAATGATAAGGAAAAATGTTTATCTGCTGGCGCTTCAGATTATATAAGTAAACCATTAAATTTACATCAACTCTATTCGGTAATGAGTGTATGGTTAATAAAATAAGTGAGGTTTAGTTTCAGTGGAAAATAAGTATTATAATTTTGATCCATCAGTAGATATGGATAAGCGTACGAACTTAGAAATTGACTTACTATTAGAAGCGGTATTTAAACTATCCGGATTTGATTTTCGCCAATATGCTCGCACATCTATTTATAGGCGGATTTGCAATAGAATGCAGCTCTCTAATATCCCTACCATTTCAAAATTAATTGAAAAGGTAATTCATGAGGAAGGGTTTTTAGAACAGTTATTAAACGATTTCTCGATTAATGTAACTGAGATGTTCCGTAACCCTATCTTTTTTAAGGCGCTAAGAGAGCATGTTATTCCTGAATTAAGAAAGCATCCTGAAATTAGAATTTGGCATGCTGGATGTGCAACTGGTGAAGAAGTATTATCAATGTCCATCTTACTTCACGAAGAAGGATTAAGTGAAAAAGCTGTTATTTACGCAACAGATATGAATACAGATGTGTTAGAAAAAGCAAAACAAGGTATTCTTCCGTTAAATAAAATGCAAACTTATACGAAAAACTATTTACAAGCTGGCGGTACACAAGCATTTTCTAACTATTATTCAACAGATAATCGTTTTGCTTATTTTAATCCATCACTTTTACAAAACATTATTTTTGCACAACATAATTTAGTAACCGATCAATCTTTTAACGAATTTCATATTATACTTTGCCGTAACGTTTTAATTTACTTTACAAGTAAACTTCAAAACCAAGTACAACAACTATTTTATGAAAGTTTAAGTCACAATGGATTCCTATGTTTAGGGAATAAAGAAACTCTTCGTTTCTCGGATATCATGCCGCATTATACCCAATTTAATCCTAGTGAACAAATTTATCAAAAAATACAATAAAAAGCGTATGAAATCCTCTGTTTGGATTTCATACGCTTTTTATTTCGCATTCGTTTGTATCATAATGAGACACATATCATCTGATTGCGCTCATTATACCCAATTTAATCCTAGTGAACAAATTTATCAAAAAATACAATAAAAAGCGTATGAAATCCTGATTTCATACGCTTTTTATTTCGCATTCGTTTGTATCATAATGAGACACATATCATCTGATTGCGCTTTCTTTTGTTCTTCCTTATAAAACCCTTCTATCTCGCCTTCTAAATCTCCCCATTTTCTTTCTGTAAAAGTACGTAATTTCTCTTCAGACTCAAATTCATCATTTGCAATTGCTTCAAGAACACCATCTGTAAACAATAATATTTGAGCGTTCTTCTCAAAAGGTATAACTGTCTTTTTAACTTTTATTTCATCAAAAAATCCTACCGCACAACTCCCGCGATCTAGTTCAACTACATTTGTTTCATCAACTAAAACATATCCAGAAGGATGCCCTGCATTTACATATTCAACTGTTCTATCTTCTGTATTAACAACTAAGTATATGGCCGTAAAATAATAGGGAATATTATCATTTTCATTATGTAAAAGGGTCATATATTTATTTAATTCTTTAATAACGAGTTCTGGATCAATTAAACATTTAATTGTTTCACGTAATACAGACGAAATAAACATACAAACTAATGAAGCAGATACACCATGTCCCATCACATCTAGTAATATAATACCGTAGCGATTTTCATCGATTTTATACCAATAATACATATCTCCAGCTAGTTTAAATGAAGGTAAGTAACTTGCTTCAATTTTTATATGATCTTCTCTTAATGGGCTACTTAATAAGTTTCTTTGTACTTGCGTAGCTAAATCTAGTTCATTCCGCAGATTTTCTTCTTGTTCTTTATGCCAATTTAATTCCGATTTCAAGCGTAATGCTACACGCATACGTGCTAATAGTTCAACTTTATTTATAGGTTTCGTAATATAATCCATTGCCCCCATATCAAGAGCTTCGGCCAATTTATTTGCATCCTCTAAAGCTGTAACAAAAATAATAGGAATATCTTTAAACTTCTCCTCTTTTTGTAATCGCCTACAAACTTCAAGTCCATCAATTTCAGGCATCATAATATCTAATAGTATTAAATCTATTTCTTTATGCCTGGAAGAATCTTCTCCAAAATGGATGTATTCGAAAAGCTCTTGTGCAGAATTCAGCGATACAAGATCCTGATATCCGGCTTGTTTCAAAATTTTTTCAATTACAAAGATGTTAACCGGATTATCATCGACAATTAAAATGGACACAAGTTATTTCCCCTTTTCTTATTTAAAATGTAAATCTATTATCATTTTCTATTTTTCTAGTATTACATACTCAGTTACAAAATGAAAATTTCCTACTCAAACATATTTTTTATATAGCAAAAGAACAAACCCCCAGAAATGAGAGTTTGTTCTTTCATTCTATAAATTATTTCCACTATTAATTTAACACCATTGCTTTATCATTTAAAAGACGATCTAATTCTTCCATATGATTTGTTTCATCTGCGATCATATCTTCTAACTTTACAACTAACTCTGTCATATTTAATTTCGCTGCCTGTTCTTTTCGCTTTTCATAACGCTTAATTGTTTCATATTCTGATTGTCTAGCGTATTCTAACATTTCTCTAACATCTTCTACTTGTTTCACTGGTAAAGGGATTGTAGTAGGTGTACCACCTAACGTCTTAATTTTCTCTGCTAAATATAGGGCATGTCCTTGTTCATCACTAATTTCAGATTCAAAGAAAGGCTTTAATACTTGTCTATATATACCAGAAACTGTAGCTGCATTATGGTTATACATAATAATTGCCGAGTATTCTCCTGCTAAATCTTCATTCAATCCTTCGATTAGTTCTTTCACATCGTGTGACATTTAATATCTCCTCCTATACTTAATAACTACCCCTTTTCTCATGTTTTAAACGTAATTCTTTTAAATTTTTATGTATCTAAAAATGCTGCTTGCTTCAATTTACTTATCGCTTGTCTTTTAATACGAGAAACGTGCATTTGTGAAATACCTAACCGTTCCCCTGTATCTTTTTGATTTAAATTTTCTTCAAATATATAATGAATAACACTCTTTTCCGTTTCATTTAATACGTTAAAAATATCCTTTAAAACGAGACGCCTTTCTGTCTCTTCATATCCTTGCTCTACTTCACCTACAGATTCAATTCTCGCTACCGAACTTCCATCAGATGCATTTTCGACTACATCATCTAAGGAAGATACTCGATAATTATTTTTCGCATCCATAATTTCTAGCACTTCCTCTTCGGATAGTCCTAAATGATCCGCAATCTCTATAATCTTCGGTGAACGTTGCAGGTGATCTGTTAGCTCCTCTATCGCAAGTTTAATCTTCCCGCCTAAATCTTTAATTCGCCTTGGAACGTGAATGCCCCATGTTTTATCACGTAAATACTTCTTTATTTCACCTACTATCGTAGGTATTGCAAACGGCTCAAAAGCATTCCCTATCGAATAATCATACCTTCTTATTGCGCCTAAGAGCCCTAACATTCCTACTTGTATAATATCCTCATGCATAGGCCCACCTTTTGAATAACGATATGCAATGGAATATACGAGATTTTTATAGTGATTAACTAATCTTTCTTGCGCTTCATCACATTGGTTTTGTTGGAAGTCTGCAATTAGTTTAATAACGTCTTCTTTAGTAAGAGTTGTAGGTTGAGATTGGATTTCCATCATTCTCCACCTGCTCTCTTTGTATATATTTTGTCATTAAAACTGTCATGCCCTCATCATGCATGATTTGTATATCATCCATTAACGTATTGATTAAATATAAACCTAAACCATTTTCCGGCAAATGTTCTACTGGTTTACTAATATCATACGGACCAACTTTCCTTTTTAAGCTGCTAAAATCAAAGCTAACCCCATTATCCGCAACCATAATTTCTAATCGATCTTCATATAGCCCAAAGACAATTGCAATTTCTCCAACGTCTTCTTTATATGCATGTTGTACAATGTTTGTACATGCTTCACTAATAGCAATTTTCATATCTTCTATATCGTCATAAGCAAAGCCCATTCGATTCGCAACGCCAGCCATCGTTAAACGAATAATAGCCACATATTCTGCCTTTGCAGGAATTTTCATTTCTATCTTTTCAAATCTCTCCATCATCCCTAGTCACCTTCTTTCTACTTTTTCAAAATCGGAATTCAAATTTAATATTTCTGTTAACCCTGTAATATCAAATAATCTTTTTAACCTTTTAGATACACCAATAAACTCTAGTTTCCCATCATTTTTCTTAACTGCTTTTAATAGCGCTATAAAAACACCTAAACCGGTACTATCCATATAATCTACCTTAGTAAAATCTACGACAATATGAACCTCTTTTTCGCTTGCTATAGGCATAATCTTACTTTTCAAATCTGATGCCGTATATGCATCGATTTCACCATTAAGTTGTACTGTATAACCTACATCATTTTGCAAAATATTTATTGACAAATTCATCATTTCCGCCCCCTTATCTCAAACTACTACTATGTTAATTACCCATAAAAATTAGTTTTAAACATATTTTTTATTTTTCATTATAAATAAATTTTCCACAGCTTTCTTGGCTTAACACTTAAAAAATACTACCAAATGTTTAAACCTTATAAATTTGTGTATATATAATGTATAAACATTATTTTTAGGGGGATCTATCTATGGAAGAGCACAACTTTAAAAAGGGAGATTTCGTTCAATTTTCTTATCGACACGATCATGCTACAAAATTAGTTGGTTCCATTATTAACATACTAACGAATACAATTGTAGTTGATATAGGCAATAACGAGGACTTATCTCATATAGAACCGAGGCAGGTCGTGAGAATAAATAATTGTGAAAAAGTAACGATGGTTTAATACATAATAGAAAGTGTAATTTCAATGAGTGGGGAATTCTTTATTCCCCACTCATTCGTATGCCAAATACAAAAAAAGCATCCAAATTATTTTAATTGGATGCTTTTTTTATGTATACTTATCACTCTATTAACCTTATAGCTACATATAAAAAACTTAAGATTACTATTCATTATCATACTTACGCTTTCCGCAGCATTCTAGAGAAGAATGTAACGATTAAAATAAAGACGATTGCACCTAATAACGCTGGAAGAATAAAAATGCCTCCCCATTCAGGACCCCAGTGACCAAATAATGCACTACCAACCCAAGATCCAATTAAACCAGCAATCACATTACCAACTATACCTAAAGGAAAGTCTTTTCCCGTAATCATTCCAGCTAACGCACCAATAAGTCCACCTACAATACACGTAATAATAAGTCCCACAATTAGACCTCCTATATATTTTTATAATGGATTTATCAAGCTTTGGTGTTTAACCAAAGCTTGATAAACATGTATTATTCTTTATTATCCAATCCATCATTTATCTTTTGTTTCACTTTTCCGACTTTTTCTTTTATAGTTCCCTTCGTCTTCTCCCACTTCCCTTCATTTTTCAACTCTCTATCTTCTGTAACTTCACCAATCCCTTCTTTTACTTGTCCTTTTTTCTTTTCAACTTTACCCGTAATTTGTTCTTTTAGCCCGCTCTCACTCATATTTCCCATCTCCTTTTCGTAATAGATTTATAGATGTAAAGGGTACAAAATTAAATAGAATACATGCATCTTCTTTCGTGTAACCATTCACCGACTCTTTCTAAATCTTTAACGAATAACAAGATTTTCCCTTCATCTAGCTTTTCTTCGTAGAAGTTTGCTTCTTCCTCATTAAGCCCTAACTCCTGCATCTTATTTCTTAACTGATCTCCCGTTTTTTGAAAGACATTAATAATGCTTGTCCCAAGTCCTTCCTCTTTTATTCCAATCGTGTTCACGTCTGCATTATCTGCGATTCTATCTGTCCTCTCTTTCTCATGTGTTAACACGTAAATATCTTTTTGTTCTATTCCTTTCTTCACTAGATCATTCGCCGCATTCATGACCTCTTTCTCCGTAATAAATTCATATACAAAAGGTTTACTATACTTCGTTTCCATCTTTAACTTCCTCCTTTAAAATGAATTATTTGTTATATTATATGTAGTACACCTATTTTCCCAATGTTAAACATAAAATATGAAAAAAGTTATGTGAATTTTGATTTTAATAGAGAATGAACAACATAATTTACCACTTTAAAACATCTTCTCCTTACAATAACTACCTAAATTAACAGAAAATTGTTATAATTAAATATGAGGAGGGGATAAAATGAAAAAAATCACTTATCTATGTGCTCTAACCGCTCTATCTTTCACTTTAATTGGTTGTACAAGCACCTCGGCTACAGATAAAGCTTCACAAGTTAAGCAAGAACATACACAAAATACCTTTCAATTAAATTCCGCTAATATTACAGACATTGAAATACTCAAAACAACAAATAATACTACTTCCAAATCCCAAACAGATAACGAAGAAATGATAAAATCTATCGTTTCAGCAGTTCAAAATGGAACACCTAAAACAATCACTTTAGATCAAAAAAAGAGAGAATCTGCACATTCTACTATTACCATTACATATAAAGATGACTCAAAAGACGAATTTCTTGTGTGGGTTGATAATAAGGAACAAATTACGATTGCTAAAGATGAGAAGAAAGATAAGGTAGAAGGTGTGATAGTAAATATTAAAGATGCTAAAATGATGAAGGATTTCTTTTAAAATTTTAATTAACGCTAAAAAAGAGTAGGATTACATCCTACTCTTTTTTTAATCATGCTCAATAAATAGACTTTTACAAAATCTATTTAAGGTCTAATTTTGCTAAATCATGTTGTAAAACATTATTTCCTTCTTGTGGGTTAAATACGATTGCACTAAGACCAAAAACATTCGTAACAACATCTCTATCTCTCGGACGAATGATTCTTACTTCATAAGCAAAAAGTGCTGGAGGAAGAGCTGCTGAACGAAAAGTAACATATCGATTAGGTGGCAATATTTGTGTTGAAGGGTCTATTAATGGTAACAATACCGGAGAACCAGATGACCAATCAAACATTTCAACAGTTACTCTACGAGTATCATCGGGATCAACATTCATAGCATCCACAGTAAGAAATAACGTAGCGGAATGTCTACGTAATATACCCGTTGATAAAGTTTCATTATGATGTTCACAACATCTGTTAGGAGGATGACCATAGCCATAACTCATATCAATTCCCCCCTTTCATTTACAATTAAGGACAAGTATTCCTTATAATATATAATGCTAGTATTCTTTTATTGAAAGGTATAAAAGCGGATTTCTATCTATATTATTAGATATTTTATTTTTCATTTATTCGCTCTTAAAGAATAATATAGATTCTCCTATTTTTCCCTTGAACCCCTTCTAAGAATAAATAAATCTATTTTGAAAAGGACCTGCTCCATTCATTCACAAATACATAAAGTAAATGGAATCCGTTAAAACACATGAGTGATCCTTTGTTTTCCCCCTCCTATTTAAAGGAGGAACTGTTATGGGATTTGGTGGTAGTTGTGGCGGCTGTGGCTTCGCTGGAGGATTTGCTTTATTAGTTGTATTGTTTATTCTATTAATCATCGTTGGAGCGGCTTGCTTCTGCTAAAAAACTATCAGATATCAGAAAAGACACTTTTATATGAGTGTCTTTTCTTCATAAAAAAACACGCAATGTGCAGAGATTCAAGTGTAACTAATACTTTAATGATGTAGTATTACATTCGTCCCAAAATAAACTTTAATGCTATAAAAACATAAAATGTTCATTTAAGTATGATCTTAAAATTTTAGCTTAATGGCAAGATCATGAGATCCTATTGCAAAAAAGTACAACAAGCTGGACAACCTAGATTTCAAACTGTAAGATTAGATGTTGTTAAAATTAAATACAGCAAAGCATATATAGAAAATAGGTGTTAATTTTGAAAATCAATAAAAAATTTGAACCAATAATTTTTAATATCTTTATGATTTTAGGTATATCTAGTATTATCTCTTTCGTCATGGTTTCAATGAATGTTGGGTATACAGCTTTATTTCTCAAATCATGGATGAAAACATGGGGAATTGCTTTCGTTCTTGCATTTTTAGCTTCTAAATTACTACCCTTTGTAGTGAAAAAGATAATGAAAATATTCATATTTGTTGAGAATGATGCTTAAAAATAAAGTGATGCACTACTCTAGTTCCTTTAAATGAAAAGAGATACTCATCACAATACTTAACCTAGTAAAATGTTTCAACTCGAAGAAAGGCACCCTAAAGTTGTCTTTTCTTTATATGTAAAAAAAGCTCGCCTATTTCCGTAGGCGGGCTTTATCTTTATTACACAATAAGAAAGTATACTCTCTTTTCCTCTGAAATTTTATGTAATTGTACATATTCATAAAAATAGAAGAAGTAAAATTGTCATTACAACTTATTTTTCACTTTCAACTTAGTTATCATTAGCATGTTTTTCTACAAAATTAAGGATTCTAGCATTAACCTCGTTAGAGAACTCACCATTGATTGCGTGAGATGCATTTTTCCAATTCACTATATCGATATCTTTCACATATTTTTCCCCAGTTTCAACTGCTTTTGCCGAATTGTGCATTGTACTTTTTTCAGCCATTAAGGCAAGCACTGGAACATTAATATTTTTCAAGTCTTCTTTACTAAATAGATTAGGTGCTGGCGTTTTCAATTTATAATTACGCATACCCGACTCAATTAACTTAGCGATCGGCTCATCGTCATTTATTTCTGCTCCCCCAGAAACGTAGCTTAACATCTTTTCTCGTATAAACTTAGGTACAATAGGAACGGAAGCTGGAATAGATGCTAGAATCATCTTTATGGATATTTGCGCAAAGACAAAAACTGGATCCAATAAACTAACCGTAGCAATATGCTCAGGCTTATATCTAGCCAAGTTCATTGTTGTCCACCCTCCAATGGAGACACCGACGATATGCACTTTTTCTAAACCTAATCCTTCAATTACTTCATTTAACCATTCTGCTTGTTGTTTTTGGTTCTCAATCACCTTCGTTTGCACACTCATTCCAGGCTCACCGAGTAAATCTATCGTATAAACAGGCCTTTTCTCCCTTAGCCCTTCTAAATTCGGGACCCACATTGGAGTAGATGCACCGCGTCCAGGGAGTAAGAGTATTGGTTCCTTATGTTTGTTTTCCTCTTTAGTAAAGTAATAAGCACGAATTGTGCCATATTTCGTTTTTATATCTTTCGTTTCGTTAGGTTTTGGAAGGAGTGCCATTGATTCATCGTAAGCAATTTGAAAATCTTCCTTCCCTTTTTCCGATATAAAATGACTAATCTTATTATCATCTCTCTTCATTTGAATTCCTCCTTTCTACAAATATATGGATGGAGTTTATCAATATATTCATGGTGGGGAATAGCTAATGATTTAAATAAAATAGACATACTAGATAAATATGCTACTTTAATCGCTGGTTTTATTGAAATCTATTATTTATTTTTTTAAATCCTTCACTTTCGAAGTCTAGTAGTTCTGGATCGCTAACTCTAAAAAACATATCAATTAATCCACTTGTAATAGAAAATAATATAATTCCTCTTAAAGGAATATAAATACTTACCATGTATTTTCTTTAACATTAAATTATTTGTTAAATTGAACATTTTTACTGCAACTAAATAACTTCCGATAAACTATTCGAGTTTAAAGTTTGAATATCATTACTTATCCCATATAAAAGAAACAAAAAATCCATTCTAATTAGTCTTTTATCAAGATCATAATCAAAATGAATTTTTAACTTTATAGAGACTGTTTTTTAGCTATACATCTTTTGGAGTTTCACTAAGTTTTTTTTATGATTTGATAATCCAATTGTAAAACTATTGGGATTCATAACGATATCTCCCTTGTTACCTTTTAATGTAACAATAACTTTAGACTTTATTAGCCCTCTTTTTACTTTTATGCCCTCTACATCTTCAATATTAATTATTATTTTATTACCATTAAACTTACCAGTTAAAGGATTCAACTCAAGCATCATTATCCTCTTATTAGTAAAACAAATCACTTGATGTTGATTTTCTAAAAATGCACCAGGTCCAAATTTAAGATATTCTGATGTTGCTGCCATTTTCATAGTGTAAAAATAATAAAAATACAATTCATCTTCATATGCTACCTCATTAAATAGTGTATCTAATACATTATTGTTTAACATTTTTATTCCCCCGGTATGCAAATAATCTCTTACCATTTATCCTTTTTCTTCCTATCCGCCATTTAATTTTACCATAAATTAGAATTAGATTAGAGTTTATACAAGATTAATAACAAATCTAAAAAGATTCACATATTTATTTCAAAAACTGATTTAATCAATGGGGTGAAGATAAATGATAAGTTATAAAAATTAGAATGAGGTTCCATTAGAACTTGCAAGTAAAACTAAAACTCAGTAAAGAAGGTTTAAATCCTTCAGAAGCCCTGTAGCTAATGAGTAAATAATAGGTATATACAGCTATATAAACGCTCAAAATCAGAAAAAAACAACTATCTGATAAGCAAAAACTTGCACTACCAAATGGTAGAAAAGTAGGTTTGGAGCAACGGACTTGTAAACAGTGTGGTTATATCGTTCAAAGCAAAACTAAACTACGTCTAAGTCTCTGCCCTAGCTGTTACGAACTTCAGGTAAGTATGAATCAATAATAGGAATAAATTATTAAAATCAAAATAAGCACATCTCGTTAAAAAACAGATGTACTTATTTTTATATAAGAATTTCTTTATCACGTTTAACAATACTCTAAAATCTATTAAATCAAATTATTGTTTTATAAATTTAAATACTATTCCTTTGTCCATCTAATTAATATAATACTTTTTGCTTTATTTTATAAAATGAAGTATTTGACGCAAATAATTTCTTCTAATAATAAGGTAGTAAATTATTTGTACACTAATAAAGCTTGTGAATATGAGAATAGAATTCCCTGCAACAGGTAAGTCTACGCCCACCCTACTCTGCGCTAAAGCCCTTATTGCCAAAAAGGCTACGCTACTGTGAAGTACAGAAATCACAATAGGCACAAAAAATAATATGCTAATTTGTTGGGTTACAATTTTTTTCAACTCTCTTTTAGTTAACCCTAATTTAGAAAGCGTTTGAAATTGACTTTTATCTCGATCTAAATCTGTGAATAAACGGAAATACAAGAAGCTAATTGCAAATATAAAAAATACAACCCCCACTAGTACGCTAAGAATAGATAGCATTGCATTCATTTGTTTACGTTCTAACCATTGTAAGACCGAGCAATCAAACATAAAAGGTGGTTGTCCACTTTGATAATCATATAAAATTACCTTCTCAAGTTGTTTAGCAACATCTGCTGTTTCATGCATATTTTTAATTAAAAAACGATAGACTTTATGTTGATCAGCCTTTCCTTCTGCTAATTGCTTTGTATTTAGTATTGTTTCGTACATTGAATCTGAAACAACAACAGAAAAATGATAAGATGGGCTAATAATATTATCCCTTAATATCTTATTCCTCGAAAGATTAAAATGCATATTATCCTGTTCTATTTCAAGAGATGAAGACACTTTCTTTAATTCCTCTTGAGAAGCTGTTCTTAAATATTTTTTTGATGGTAGAATTAGACTATCCGTTTCCCTTTTTAATGTTTCTACTGGGTACCCTAGTGTTTTGGCAGTTGCGTTGTAATCAGTCAGGCTCATAATTGTTGCACCTCCTCCTGTATTAAAACCAGTAGAAGTTACTAACTTATATGAGAATCCAGCATCATGTAATTGTTTCTCGATTTGAGAAATATGAGAGGACTCCTGCTTGTTTCGTTTCAATGATGTATACTCAAACGCATAAGGGCTGTCAACTTCCGCTAATGCTCCATTTCCAATAGCAAGACAAGCACCAATAGAGGTAAAGGCGACTGCCGAAAGTATACTTACTAGAAATAGTGTTCTTGCGTTATCTGTCATTCGATATGCTAACTCCGAAATCGTTAACATATTTGTTTTTTTAAAGAAAGTGTATTGACGATTTTTCAATATTGTAATGACATAAAAGCTGAGCTGAGTAAATAAAAAGTATGTTCCTAATACACATAAGAAAACACATATTAACATAACATATATATAATCGGTTCCTTTTTCCAATGCTGTATCTAAATAAAATGCTGAGGCATATCCAATGATAATACAAAGAATTGAAAAGAAAGCTAGCCATTTAGATGACTTTGGTTCCGTCTTTGGTTTTTCTTCAGATTTCATGAGTTCAATTAGCTGGGATACTTTCATTACTCGTAAAGTGAAAAAAGAGACAAGTATAAATAAAATAAAAAACATAATCGATGTCATTAAAATTGCCTTAGTAGGAAAATAAAATGGAAGCCCACCTTTTAATAGGAAAAGTGAACTACATATCAGTAAGATTAATTTTCCAAAGACTAATCCAGTTCCAATCCCAACAATAATTGCAGAACATCCAATTAACATATTTTCCATGAAGATTAACTTTTTTAATTGTGTGTCAGACATGCCATGGAGTATTAAGATACCAAATTCCTTTTTCCTTGTTTTTAAAAACATAGTAATAGAATATAGAATGAAAAAGAAGGAGAAAAATATAATTAGATATTGAGTAATTTTAAATCCTTGTGTACTTAAGGCACTTATGACCGCACTTGTCGATACAAGATTACCAGTGAAATTAGGATGAAATGCAAGTAATTCATAAATGAATAGAATCATCACGGCAAATGTACTACTTAAAAAATGACCTAAATATAATCGCTTATTACGAATGACGTTATTAAGCGCGAACTGACGCAAATTCATGTTGATTGCCTCCTAATAAAGATATTACATCCATAATGTTTTTGTGAAACATTGAACGATTGTCACCGCAATAAATTTCATTATAAAAAGATCCATCTTTAATGAAAACTACTCGGTCACAGTAACTCGCTGCTACAGGGTCATGTGTCACTAGCATCATAGTTACTTGCCCTTCTTGATTTAATTTCTTTAAAAGTTCCATCACATCATTTGCCGCTTTTGAATCTAAATTTCCTGTTGGCTCATCTGCTAAAATTAATTGAGGAGAATGAATGAGTGCACGAGCAATGGCAGTTCGTTGGGCTTGACCTCCTGAAATTTCATAGGTTCTTTTATTTAAAATCTGTTCAATCCCCAGTTGTTTAGAAATAACTTCTACTTTTTCGTTCATATCATTCAAACTTACATTATCTAATGTAAGTGGTAAAACAATATTCTCTTTTACAGTTAGAGTATTCATGAGGTTAAAAGATTGAAAGACAAATCCTAGTTCACGACGTCTAAATAGAGCTAAATCATTAGAAGATAAACAATAGGGATTTTTTTCGTTAATAAATACTTCCCCAGATGTTGGTGCATCAATAGTAGAAATCATATTCAGTAAAGTTGATTTTCCACTCCCTGATGCTCCCATAATCCCTACAAATTCTCCTTTTTTTATTGTCAAATCAATATTGGAAAGAGCTTTATAAGATACTTCTCCTGTATTATAAATTTTACTTAAGTTATGGACTGTTAATATACTCATTATTGCTATCCCCTGTTCGTTTATTGGATATCTACAATTTAATCTAAAGTGTTATAGTCTTCATATTGAATTGTCTTACATTTACCTTACAAGAATGTAAGATTACAATAAGAAAGTGCAATTAATATTAAAGTAAATAGTAGTATTGTCAAGAAGCATTAAATGTGAAATCTAATGTGATAGAACCATTTTTTTCGTTTTGTGGGACAATCAATTTCTTAGGTTGAAAGCGATGGGGGCACCATATGAAAAAAGAAAATTGTACGTTTAGATACAATTTGGCAACAAACTAACTGTCTTCTTATACATGAATAGACAACTACTGCAAGAGTTATAGTTTTTATGTTTTCATTTCCTTTTTGCATTTATCTTTTAATCAGATGAATGCTTTTTTTAGTACATAATAAAAAATAACTAGTAAAACTGTCACAAAATCCGTTTTTCTGGTTTCTCTATAATACAGGTATCAAATTGAAAGTGAGGTTTAAACTAACATGTTAACGATAGAAAATGAAGAAAGTCATACTTCTAATATGACCTTTGAAGATTTATTTAAGCAGTACTATGCTTATGCTGTGAAACAGATTATATGGATTGTTAAAGATCAATCTATCGCTGAAGAGTTAGCACAAGAAGTATTTTTACAATTATATCGTAGCGATTGGAAAGGAATTGAAAACATACCTGGATGGTTGATTAAATCTTCTACTTATGTAGCCTATAACCATTTCCGATCTGAAAAAAGGCAGCAAGCGAAAATTGATAAAGAAATCCAATACCATGACGTACAAAATGTTTCATCATTAGACGATGATTGGATAAGAAAAGAAGAAATTACAAAGGTCCAAACGATACTAAATAAAATGAATGATCGAGAACGAACCCTTTTACTAATGAAATTCTCTGGTTTTCAATATAAAGAAATTGCAGAAATACTTCAAATTGAAATATCTTCTATTGGAACATTATTGGTCCGAGCCAAAATGAAATTTCGCAAGATTTATAAACAAATGGAGGAGGCATAACAAATGAAATGTTATGATATTGGATTTATTCAAACATATATTGATGGCGAACTTTCTCATGATATAAGAAAGGAATTCACAAAGCACCTAGATACATGTGAAGCATGCCAAGATTTATTAGTGGAAATCAGTAAATTAAATCAATGGGAAAACGTAATGCTAGATGAAGAATCTGCAAATTCACCACGAGAAATCAAAATTGATATAGAACAAGCATGGAAAACATTTGAAAGTCGTTCCAAGTTAGAGAATGTTGCTAATATAAATCACAAAAAACAACAGAAGAAGGGACTCTTTACAAACATGAGTAAAAAATCAAAACGTTTCATTTATATAGGAATAGCTGCAGCAGCACTTTTCACAACAGCAATGATTCCACAAGTACAAGTGGCGGCTACAAATGTTGCTTCATATTTTTCTGATGCAATTACAAATGATAAAGTTGTAAATGAAGGAATAGCAGATGAAAATGGCGTCATACAAGATATGATGAAGAATGGTAAATATATTCCTATTGATGAAAAAATTACAGATCAAGGTATTACTGTGCATCTCAAAGAATTATTTATCGCAGATTTACGTATATCCGTTCATTATAGAATGGAAAAAGCTGACGGAAGTTTAGTACCATTTGAATTTGATACATCCGGATTAGATCTCGAAAGTGATGGTAAAATTAATGGGCAACAAGAGGAAAACCCTGAGATTAAAAATGATGGGAGGTTATCATTTATCCATGATGCAGATGATCGTCTTCCTTTTGAACTTGTGGCAGCAGGTAAAAAATTAGATAAAATAGGCATCCGTGATAATGATAAACCCGAAGGTGTTTCTACATTTGTTATAACTAATGTAGAAAAAGACGTTTTTAAACAGCCTCTTACTTTAGACGTAAATATAACTAGAATTGGAAAAGTAAATGGATCTTGGAAAGCTCAAATTCCAATTGATACTTCACATTTGAAAAATAATACGAATTAACATGAAAAAAAGAATAGAACAATATGTATCTAATTCTCAGTTTATATATTTTCTTGTTTTCGTTACATTTATTTCTTATATAATTTTTTACTCTATCTTTTATTTATGATTTAAGACCCTTATAAGAAAAATCCCTCTAAAAAAGTAGAGAAATAAATAACCGGTTTCTTACCGTATAAGAAATCGGTTATTTTGTATCTAAAATGCGTTTAAATGTAAAAAAGAAAAGACACCCTAAGGTGCCTTCCTCCGACTTGAACCATCTTAATTTTAATAATATGTATTGGACTCCCATCCAACTATTATTTTACCATGTTAAGTTGTTTTTGTTTATTGAGAAATACAATAATTTATTTATGCTGGTCATCTGTATTCGATTTTTTTTGTAGTCCATGCACAATTGCAGTGATGACACTTTTGATTCCTTCAGGATTCATTTGATCTACGGGTTTATAATTCCTGTTAGCATCATAGGTGGAATAGCGGGATAAAAGTAGAAATAGCATAATTAAAAGAGGAGTGAAACTTCACTCCTCTTTTTTACTTTTGGATTTTAACACTCATTAGATCGCTACTAGAATTTTGCTTCTCTAAGCTTATCTCTATTTTAAGATTGTTTTTATTTATTTCAAAATTACCTGTGCGTGTATTAGAAGCCACTATATTATCAATCTCTTTACTCAAATCTAAGTTTGGATTTATCATAGTGATCCACTTTTCCCCTAACTCTACTAACACCTTATTACCTTCGCCTCTATCAATTACAAAATTAACGCTAAAGTTATTTTCATCATCACCCCTGACAGTGAAATTCCCAAAAAATTCTGGAATCCCCTCTAATACCGGAGAAAATAAAACGACCTCTGAACCTGGACCACCTATTGCTGCATACTTTAATTCGGCATTATATTTTGTGTTGATTTGAGTAACAAGATTTTGTGCTTCCTTCGATACAGATCTTTTCAGTACAGATGAGCTCTCCATCCAACCTTCATAATAATAAATATCATCATCTGCTAAATCTTGCGGTATAACAGTAGGCTTTAAGTCAGGCTCTTTTTCTGATTTATTAATTGCATTGTATAAGAATAGTGCATACTGCTCACGAGTCACGAGACTTTGCGGTTCAAATTTATTATCACCCGTGCCCGTCGTGATTTTATTTTCTTGTAATGCGCTGATAGCACTTGTTGCCCAGTAATTTTTATCAACATCTTTGAAAGTGGTAGTAGATGTTGCTTGGAAGTTAAAAGCCTTTGTTAATACAACAGCTAATTGTTCACGTGTTAAAACATTATCTGGACCAAACTTCCCATTACCAAATCCGTTCATAATACCAGCTTTATTAAGAGCTAAAATTTCTTTTTCAAACATATGCCCTTCTATATCTGTGAAAGGATTTTGTGTAGTAAGTTCATCTACTGGCTTCAAGTAAGCATATATTAGTCTAGCTACTTGTCCTCGTGTAATGTTATCACCAAAACCAAACATTCCGTTTCCATAACCAGCTACAATATTTTTCTCTTTTAAATCCATAATTGCTTTATAAGACCAGTGATTTTCAGGAACATCTTTAAATCCTATTGTATTTTCTGCTTGCACATTTGTTAGAGGAGTTAGTGTTGTTGATGCAATAACTGTCCCTGCTAAAATTAATTGTTTAAAATTCATAATTGAATCCCCTTATTCTTAAAATAATATGTTGAAAAGAATACCGTACATACCCTTTTATATTAACATATAAAGATGCTACATGTAGGTTAATTATGGAAGATTTAAAGAAGATTATTCCAGAAGATAATGATTCCACAACTACATTAAAATCATAATAAGTTACTTCCAATGCGCATTCTTTTCCTTTATCCATTTTAAAAAGATACCATTTACAAATGCAAAAAACCCCCTCAAAACATCAGCTTTAAGGGGATCCCTCCTATCATCTTCTCTCTTCATACAACCGATTTGCTTTATACGAGCAAACGAAAAACATACATGTAGAAATGGGGATAAATGTTAAAAAAAGTCCTCTCATTAATGCAAATGGCGTTTCAAATAAGAATGACCATAGAAACGATACGCCTTGCTTATCCCATAATCCTGGAGTCAAGTATAGTTCTTTCGGATTTACAAATGCTCCTAAATTCATCGTATTACTACTATACATAAATAAAAATAATATCGGCAAATAACAGATCGCTAATTCTAAAAATGTTTTAGATAGACGTTTATACTTCCCTGCTCGTGACATTTGATCTGAAAAAATGTCATCTTCACTTTCCTCATTTACCTTTTTAAAATAGTGCGTACCTGACCACCGATTACCAGCTATATGCTCCCAGCCACTATCTTCAAATAGTGTGCAGTAATTAATAAAATCACTTTTTCTACTAAATACCCTATGGTCTATTTTAATCGTCGCATCTTCGGGTTCTGTATATCTAAATGTATAACCAAATGTAGTGCTTTCTAGTTGATAGCCTTTCCAAGCCATCTCTTCTAACCATTTTTCCTCTTTCTCAAAGTCTAAAAAGAATTTCAATCTCCACATCATCGTTTCCCCCTAACTATACGTGTAATAAACTTTTTGTAACCTCAATAATGTGCTGCATTCTCATAAAGTCTAAATGCAATACTTCTTTCCCACGTTCCGTAATGACATACACTTTTCTTCGTTTATCTTCACTTTTTACCGATTCTATTAACCCTTGTTTTAATAAATTTTCAACCGCCCCATACAATGTACCCGCTGCAATTTTCACTTGATGATTACTCAGTTCCTCCACCTTTTGCATAATTAAATATCCATGTGCTGGCTCTAATAAAGCTAAAAGTACGTAATACGTTGTTTCCGTTAATGGTAAATTTTTATCTCTATTCATAAAGACCTCCAATGTAACGATAAATATATAGCTAAACTATATAGTTAAACTGTATAGTTTGATTTTATACAGTTAGACTGTATATGTCAAATGCAAAAATAACTTTATAAGCCATAAGAAAAACGCTACCTTTTTAAAAGATAGCGTTTTTCTTATTATCCTTGCTTATTCTTAGCCTTTGAATGTAACCACTTTTCTTATTCACATAAAACTTAAACTCTTAAAGAACCACGAAAACCTCTGGCAGCATAGTAAGAATCTGCTCCATTATGGTATACAAAAACATGTCCGAAGCGATAATCACAGAAGAGTGCGCCACCAAGCTCTCTAATATCTGAAGGTGTTTGTACCCAACTTGATGATTTTATATCAAAATTCCCAAGTTGTTGCAACTCTCGATATTGCTCTTCAGTTAATAGTTCAATACCCATAGCATTTGCTACATCAATAACCGTATTTTCTGGTTGATGTTTTTTTCTTGATTCTAGCGCTTCACGATCATAACAAAGACTTCTGCGGCCTTTAGGACTCTCCTTTGAACAATCACAGAAAGTATACTCGTCCTTCTCTTTATCATAAGCAATAACATCTGGCTCACCACCAGTTACTTCCATTTCATTAAGTGACCACAATTTTTCAGGATTAGCAGCCAACTTCGCTTCAACTTTAGCCCATTCAAGATCTTCATGGCGGTTCGTATTCTTCTCAAAACGAGCCTTTAATACTGTTAATAATTCTTCTTGTTGTTCTACTGATAACTCATTTTTATTCTTTGTCATATTAGTCCTCCATATTATGTGTCCTTATAATCATTTAAGTATATGTTTTATAACAAATCTTCTCAATCATTGTTTGCATGCAGTTTACAATAAATTATATAATTTGTTAAATCTGTTTTTCAACAATTTAAAAAAGCATCTGAAACAGATGCTTTCTCTCATTCTCAATATGTAAACGTAATCGTCACTAAAGAATATCCTTCTTTCGCATTATACGGCTCGGCTCTATAAGAAACACGGTTCGCTCCTTGCGGATAACCGATTTCTCCAATTACTTTTTTCACATCTTGCAATGCGCCATCCATTGATTGCTTATAAAGGATTTCAATCTTTGCTGACTTTGTGCTATAACGCTGCTGCATTTTATTTTTGAATTCATTATAGTTATTTGCGATATATTCATTTCCTAAATAATTTAACTTTGTATCTTTTAATATTTGCTGATATGCAGGGGTTTTCGTACCACCTGCCGCAATTTTATTTGTTAATGTACTATAATAATTTGTTGTAGCTTGCGGATAATCACTTCTGTTCCACACGTGATTTCTTGCGATTTGCTCATCTGATAAGTTGAAGTATGAATATGTTACGCGTCCTTGCTCATCTGGCACCGGATCATCGAATGTTGTATCAAGGTGATACCATTTGTTTTCGATTTTCACCAAGTTCCATGCATGAGGCTGACCGTCTCCAGTTCCTACTACAAAATGATTCTCAATTCCCGCTTCTTTTAATAATTGATAGGTTAATAGTGCGTAGCCTTGGCAAACTGCAGAACGATTTACAAGTGCTTCATATGCTGTGTAAGCTTTATAAGACGTATCGTAAGAAATATGTTTTACGACATAATCATGAATCGCTTTCACTTTTTCGTGATCATCCATTCCAACTTGCGTAATAGAAGAAACAATTGCCTTTGCTTGCTTCATTACATATTCCGTTTGTTCTTTCGTTTCACGGTATGTAATCTTCAGCGTAAACGTATAATTTCCAGGTGATCCAGAAATTTTATATGAAACATTCGATCTATTATAATTTGTATACTCATTTTTACTTGCGACTTCTTGATATGCGTTAAACAGTGTATTCATTACTTCTTCCTGATTATCATTTTTCGTTTTATATGGAAGTGTAATATTCGTTTCATACGCATTAATACGCTTTTGCACTTCATCTTTAAATGCTGCTAATAATGCCGCATCTCCTGTATCTTGCACCGCAACCGCAGGCTTTTTATATTGCAAAGCATTATATAAAAACTGTGCGTACTGTTCACGCGTTACCGTTTTAGCAGGTTCAAATTTCCCGTCGCCTGTACCAGATGCAATTCCGTTTGACTGCACCGCACTAATTGCACCTTCTGCCCAAAAACCATTCGGAACATCATTAAATGTATGCTTTTTCTTAGCTGAAACTTGAAAAGCATTTTTAATAATTTGCGCCATTTCTGCACGGCTAACAGAATCTTTCGGTCTAAACCCTCCGTTTCCATCCCCGTTAAAAATCCCTAACTTCGTTAACGTTAAAACCTCTTCTGGAAACAATGTGGATCCTGCGCGAATATCTCGATACGGATTGTTTAAAGTAGATCCATCTTTCAATACATAACGAGCACCTTCATTACTGAACGCACCACCTTGCTTATTCGGTAACAGCGCACGATAAATTAAAGCTGCAACTTGCTCTCTCGTCGCAACATCACCGAAACCAAACTTCCCATTTCCATAACCGGAAATAATATTTTTACTCGATAAATCTTTAATCGCTGGATACGACCAATGCGATGTAGGCACATCAGAAAAAATCCCCGCCTCAGCAGCTCTCACATCACTGCCATTTGTATATAGTAAAGCACCACCTATAAGTGATAATGATGTAATTGATTTTAATAGTTTTGTGTACATAATTCCTTCTCCCAATACGTTCTCTATTTATAATATTTTTTGTCGAAAAATCTAAAATAATATGACAAAACATATTATACTATTAAAATTTTTTGAAGGATATAATAAGTTTCGAAATATGCAAAAACTCATATTGTTATAGGAATTCATAGTGATATTATGTTGTTTTACTTGTGAATATATAAAGGGCTATAGTGTCTTATGTCGAAAACATCATTTATAACCAAGTTGCTTTACTTCTATTATAAAAATACATCAAAATAAATACGAATCAAAAGAGGTGTTAGTAATATGAAAAATAAAAGATGTGATAATTGTGGTTCTACTAATTTTAAAGAGGGGCGAGTTGGAAGTGCTTATCATGCATATGTTTATGAGGATGCACCTAATAGATTCTTTTCAGGTGGGAAAAGTTCGAAACTATTAACAACATTTTGTTTAGAGTGTGGTGAAGTGAAATCATTTAGAGTTGAAAAACCGGATACATTCAAAGAATAAAGTAAACTCAAGAAGATGTTGTTACTAACATGAAAATAGCATTATTTATATTTGAGCTAATAGAAAAAGAATATGATCTAAAAATGATTCAGATGAACTTATTGGAATACAAAATTAAAAAACACTCATAATTTCGTAAAAACTATATTATTAAAATTAAGATGGTTCGAGTCGGAGGAAAGCATCTTTGGGTGTCTTTTTTTATGGAGAATCAGTTTAAAAACTAAAAATAAAAGAACCTCAATACATGAGGTTCAAAAAACTACTATTTTAAATTACCTTCGTAAAAAGCAACTCCATTTTGAACATGTTTTAAATACCACGTAATCGTCCCGCCACAAACATTTTCATTAAAACTATTAGCATATACTCCATTTGAGTAATAAAGAGTTCTTTTGAATTTACCATTAGAATATTCATAAGGAATTGAGCATGCTGCTTGCTTCGGAGAACTCACAGCTTTTTGCGTATCAGCCGAAGCTGCCCCAATTCCTCCTGTTAATGCAATACCAGTTGCTAATACTCCCACTACTAATTTCTTGAACATAATAAATCCCCCTTTAATAGTTTTTATAGCTTACAACTTAAATGTATCATCTTTGTAATTTATGTAAATATCTTGAATATGTAGAAATATTTATTTAATTTTTGGTAATATTGGGATTTTATTTTATCAAATGAAAAATAGAGGGATTTAGAGAAGTATGTAACAATGCATAATAAATCAATTAGATATTATGATATACTCACAAAGAACTGATACAAAATTTCTTTAGATTGGAAAACTAAAGTCTTATCTACCTAAAAGGAAGGCGCCTAATGGCGTCTTTTCTTTATTTTCAAAAGGACCTGCTCAATTCATTCTTTAAAACATAAGGTAAAGTGAACCCATTAAAATCCATGGAATGAATCCTAGTTTTCCCCTCTTATCTAAAGGAGGCACTATTGTTATGGGATATGGTGGTAGTTGCGGCGAAGGCTGCGGTTTCGCTGGAGGATTTGCTTTATTAGTTGTATTATTTATTCTATTAATCATTATTGGATGCAGTTGTTTCTGCTAGAAAACTATTAGAAAAGGTACCTATATATAGGTACCTTTTCTTTATATGCCTTATTCCATGTCTGATGCCAAACTTTCATCATGATTGGATCCGGATTTATTATTTTTCGCATTCATCATACCTCAAATATGAATCGATTTCAGACATGAGCTTTTAACGAAAAGAATTGGGGACCATTTTTTCCCATAAAGGAAATACCTTTTTGAAAACTTCTACTATAGAAGGATCAAATTGTGTACCAGATCCTTCTATAATACGTCTATAAGCTTCTTCAGGAGATAGAGCCGAACGATATGCTCTCGAAGAAGTCATTGCATCGAATGCATCTGCTATTGCAACAATTCTTGCGCATAATGGTATTTGATTTCCTTTTAGTTTTTGAGGATAGCCCTTTCCATCCCATCTTTCATGATGAGAAAGAATTATATCTTCGCTACCTTTTATTAAAGATATATTTTTAAAAACTTCTAATCCTAATTGCGGGTGTGTCTTAATAATAGTATATTCTTCTTCTGTAAGAGAAGATGCTTTCTTTAAAACTTCATCCGGAATACCTATTTTCCCTATATCATGTAATAAACAAATAAAATGAAATTGTTTTAAAGAATTATCATCATATTCATTTGTTTCTTTAGCAAGAATAGTAGCATAATTGGCTACACGTTCACTATGTCCTTTCGTATATTGATCCTTTAATTCCATTATCCTCATTATCGATAAAGCTGTTTCTTTCATTTGTTTTTCATAGGATGCTTTAATTTTTTGTACTAAAAATTTTAATGAAAGAAATACAAAAAATGACGTAACAAAAATTGTTAGAAACAATAATATTAATGATATTGGATAATTAATTTCAAAATAATAAATAGCAATTAAAAATCTACATATCATACAAATAGATACCGTTAGAAGATAATGAATACTTAAAAATAAAGGTGCAGAAATTACTAAGAAGCACTCTAAATAAGGAATATGTAAAGAAGAACCTGGATTACGTATAAACATAAGATCATATGCCAAAAGATAAATAATACTAACACCAAGAAAAATATATTTTGTAAACATTTGTTTATTCATTTTTTTTAAACACTTATTACATAAAAAAAATGAAATGAAAATAAATAAAAATACGAGTTCAAATAAAAGCTTCTGTAGTGTAAAATCCTTTCTAAGAATAAAATGTTGATAAATACTATCAAACAAAAGAGTACTACAGGGAATAAATAGAAACATATTTATCGGTTCTTTCGTTTCAATATTTTTAATCCCTTTCATCATTTTACACACCGCCAAACCTTTTTAATAAAAAAATAAGTTCATATAGATATTATTAATAATATCCAAGAATAGATAATAGTGCAAAAAATACCCTTTCTCATAACCTATAAATGGGATACCGCCATGATGGGAATGTATAAAGAGACGAATAGGGTTATAGAAAAAGAAAAAGGCGAATTCCTTTTGAAAGTAGGAATGCGCCTTTTTCTTGCTACCGATGATAGGACGTTATATTAATCAAGCATGAATAAGTATTCATCACAAAAAATCCAGATCTTTGATTATCATTTTAAATAACCCCGTTGGTTTTTTACCCTTTGCTAAGCTCTTTTTTATTACACGGTTCACTTCACTACAATCTCCCTCTATCTCATCAAACTCAAGTGACTTTCTCCGCATAAACACATGGACTCAACAAATCACTTCTAAAATTTATAAAAAGAAAAGACCTTTTATATACTTATTAAGATTTATATTTTTTCACTGTACAAGGAATAGTTACAATGTATAAATCTATAGCATAGATTGTAACCCAAATACCTTTACCTTCAGCCGCTAGCTTTTCATTCAATTGTGATAAATGCTCTGAAACTTTTCTTTTACCCCATTTTCTAGGAAACCATTGAAAAACCTTAGGAACATTATGTTTTTTGTTATACCATACATTCAATCTCCAAAAAATCAAGAAAAACGAGACAATCACTACAATACAAAAAATATCAAAATATGAAATCCCTAAAATCATATAATATATTCTCCATTTCCATTAAAGCTCAAATAATTTTTTCTTAACTCTAATTCATCCTCTGTCTCAAAACCCTTAAATAATAAATGAACAATGTGATTATAGTTAAAAAATACATTATATTCTTTTGATAAATTACCATGAGAATATGGACAAGCAACATAATCCCATAATTTATTATCAGATTGTTATTGCTTTCTTCTATAAATCATAAGAGATTGATTCATTTCTTCTACAAAACTCCAGAACCAATAAGTAATAATTCATTTCCAATCGGTAATTTAGGTATATATATTTTCTATACAAAGTTCCACCTAAATAAAAATAATTATGTCCCAAGATACTATAAACTTTTCTTTACTAATTAACAACTAGCATTAAAACTATCAATCCAATAGATTCTTGAAAAAACTAGTTATCTATACACTACTTTTGCTAAATATGGATATTTTTCAAAGAGGTAAAGTTAATATAGATCAACTAAATAACGCAAAGAAAATGTTTTATTTCATAAAAAAAAGGCCCCATTGCTGGAGCACTCAAAAATAAGTAAATGAATTAAAACAAATAACAGACAATTTAACTATATAGATTAAACATGAATAAATCTATATATATGTAATATTGCATATCTAAACTTATTTATTGATGCTATAATAGGCTTACTCGATGATTGTTATATTTTTTTATGGTTTTTAAGCAATATGATACCTTCTTAACACCAAGTGTACAAGTAAAAGAAGACATCTTAATCGATGTCTTCTTTTCTTATACAATAACAACACAATAAAATTAAGTTGATTCAAGCTGCAGGATGCTACCTTGATATGATAGTAAAGAATACATCATCACGTTGTCAGCAAGCAAAAGTGTATTCTGCATTTCTGAAAACAGTAGATGGCAGATTGTGCCCTACTGAATCTGCTAAGAAAGAATATACAAGCACATCCTTAACATCATCTTTATTTCCACTAATTGTGACATCAAGAAAATCTTCTATTTGGAATTCTGGCGTAAACAACACAATCTTAGTTGTTCTGTTTGGTTCTAAAGAAACAAAAGTACGAGAGATTTCAACTAATTCATTTTGAGTTGGGAAAAAAGTGTTTCGACTTCTCTTAACAGTTACCGTTACATTACTAGTATGACAGCGTGAATCATTGTTTAACATAATGTTGAGAGCAGTTGGAATAATCCCATTTTCAGAAACGGGAACTCGAAACACTCCAGTAGATTTATGAGCCATATCATCACATCCTTTCGAAATAAAATATATTTACAATATATTAGATGCAAAAAACGTTCATTTTGATAGGGACAAATTATGTAATTAATATATTTATAATAACCCCCGGTATTACTAAGCCAATGATGAAAAAGATTAATAAGTACCGTAAAAAATAAGGACTCATATTACTTCTTTTAAAATTCTTATCTCAGTATTTATAAAATACATATCTTTGTGGAGAGAACATCTAATGAAATTATATATATCAACTAAAAAAATCCCCTCCACAGTAAACAACTTACCATGAAGGGGATTTTATCAAACTTACATAACTCTTATCTCAAACTACCCGCAATCTCCGTAAAGATAACCCCAAGTGCATGTGCACCTGCATCTGGATATCCTAAACTTCTTTCACCTACTGTACCGGCGCGGCCCATGCGAGCTACGATTTCTTTCGTATACTCTGCGCCTTTAACTGCTGCTTCTGCACCTTTTTCAAAGGCAGTTTTCATATCTTCTTCGTTTGAAGCGCTAGCTAACCAAGAGTCTACACATGGAGCAAGTGCGTCAACAAGTGTTTTATCACCAACTACCGCTCCTCTGCCGAATGATCTTTCACCGATCGATTGTATGCCTTGCAGTGCTGCTTGTAACATTTCAGCGAATTCTTTCACTGTTAACTCACGCTTCTCGCCTGCTGCTTTACTAGCTGCGCGGAATGCACCGCCCCAAATTGGACCAGATGCGCCGCCGCAATGTTCCATAATAATCATGGAACAACCGTCAAGGAATGATCCGATCGTTACGTTTTCTTGTTCTACGATAGAATGCCACTCACGTTTTAATTGCTTAAATCCTTTTGCCACACTCATCCCAAAGTCGCCGTCACCTGCATGTGTGTCTAACTCACAGAACGGTACTTCGTTTTTAATAATCACGTCGCTCATTTTATCAACGAGATAAATCATGTTGTTTAATGTAATGACATTATTTTTAATCACAGTGTGCTCTTCCGCTGTTTCTATTTCAAAGGAAACTTCCTTCTCTTCTGTTTCTTCAAGTACATTCACGTACTCGACACTTTCAACTGGTCCATCTACTTTAAACGCTGGTGTATTACACTCTTTTGATAGTAATGTTTTTAGCTCATCATCTAATTTCATTACTGTTAAAGACATACCAGCCATATCGATACTCGTCATATAGTTGCCAACAAATACTCTATTAATTTTAATGTTTCTAGCGGCTAGTTCTCGTGTAACTGCGTTGTTAAATAAGTAAAGTTCTTGCAGTGGTGTTCCGCCAAAACCGTTAACTAGAAGTGCAATTTCCTCGCCTTCTTTTACGCCTAAATCTTTTATTAAATCATTTGTCATACGGTTCGCTAATTCATCTGCTGACAACATTTTTTCACGCTTAATTCCTGGTTCACCGTGAATACCTACGCCGTATTCCATTTCATCTTCCGCAAGTGTGAAAGTAGGTGATCCGCTCGCTGGAACTGTACAAGACGTTAACGCTAAACCGATTGTGCGCACGTTAGCAGCTGCTTTTTCCGCTACAGCTTTCACCGCTCCTAAATCCATACCTGCTTCCGCTGCTGCACCGGCAATTTTATGGACTAAAATAACGCCCGCAACACCGCGGCGTCCTACTGTGTATAGACTATCTTCTACCGCAATATCATCGTCCACTTTTACATAGTCGACTTCAATTCCATCTTCCGTCGCTAAATGCGCACCGTTTTTGAAATTCATAATATCGCCGCTGTAATTTTTAATAATTAATAACGTACCTTTTTTACTAGCTGTCTCTTTAATCGCTTGATATACCTGAATTTGTGAAGGCGAAGCAAACACATCTCCGCACACTGCCGCATCTAACATTCCTTTTCCGACTAATCCTGCATGTGCCGGCTCATGACCACTACCGCCGCCACTAATTAATGTTACTTTATTTTCATTCATTTCTTTCTTCTTAATGACTTTATATTTTTTCAAAAGCTCAAGCTCTGGATGAGCCATAACCATTCCGTTACACATTTCCATTACTAATGTTTCTGGTTTGTTTATAATCTTTTTCATTGTAGTTCTCCCTCAATTCCTTTAATATATTGTGATATATTTGAAATCTTCTTCTTACTATCCATGTTAAAATGAAAGCGTTTTATAGTAAACGGACAAAATGGACAATCTGTCTAAAGACACCGCTCTCATTTATGGGTAGGATTTTCATATTACTAACATTCTAGGGATGATTGAGATGACCTCTTCTATAATTTCTAAAAAGATAATCGCGAACTCATTGAAGTATTTAATGGAAACAGAGTCATTTCATAAAATATCAGTGAGCGATATTATGTTACACTGTCAAATGCGTAGACAAACTTTTTACTATCATTTTAAAGATAAATTTGAACTATTAAGCTGGATCTATAGAGAAGAAACGAAAGAGAACATTATCGACTTTCTCGACTATGAAACGTGGGAAAACATTTTTGATTTATTATTTGATTACTTTTACGAAAATCAAAAATTTTATCGAAACGCTTTTAAAGTTATTGAACAAAACTCGTTTAATCACTATTTATTTGAGCATACGAAAAACTTATATATGAAAATTATTGATGAACTATCTGTGAGCTGTGGATTCAGCCTTTCTGATGAGACAAAAAATACGATTGCCTCCTTTTATAGTCACGGCTTCGTTGGAACGATAAAAGATTGGATTGAAAGTAAATGCGAAGTAGATCCTTCCATTATGTCTTCTCTCATGAAAAATATGATAAACAATCAATTACTACTATTACTGGAGCAATCAGCAAAGTAATTAAAGGGTGGCAAAAGCAATGAAAAAGATTATGAATGATGTACAACATATCGTTCAAGATATGATGCATGGCTTTTATTTTGAACATAACGACAAAGTAAATTACGACGAAACAAATAACATCATTTATGTAAAAGATATTGAGAAAATGAAGCAAAACGTCGCGATTATAAGCGGCGGTGGTAGCGGACATGAACCTGCTGATATTGGTTATGTAGGAAAAGGAATGCTTACGGCTGCAGTAAACGGCAGCATCTTCACTCCGCCTACAGTGGAACAAATTGTGGCGGCAACTCGCCTCATACCGAAGGAGAAAAGCATTTTATTCATCATTAAAAACTTTAAAGATGATGTTCAGAACTTTTTAGCGGCAAAGCAAATCGCTAAAGAAGAAGGAAGAAAAATTGAACACATCATCGTAAATGACGACGTTTCAATTGAAGATGATGCTTCTTTTAATAAAAGAAGACGTGGTGTTGCTGGTACTGTTTTCGTTCAAAAGATACTTGGTGCGGCTGCTCTTGAAGGTCACTCTTTAGAAGAACTAACAGCACTTGGCCGTTCTATCACTGAAAACTTACACACATTGGGAGTCGCCCTTTCACCTGCCAACGATCCGGTGAAAGGACAAGCTTCATTCACATTAAACGACGATGAAGTCTTTTACGGCGTTGGTATCCACGGTGAAAAAGGTTACCGTAAAGAAGCACTATCCTCTTCTGAAATATTAGCAATCGAACTAATGAACAAACTAAAAAGCATTTACCGCTGGAGAAAAGGTGACAACTTCGCCATCCTCATTAACGGGCTCGGTGCAACACCATTAATGGAACAATACATTTTCGCAAACGACATTCGCCGTTTGTGTGAGCTGGAAGGATTACAGATTACATTCGTAAAGGTCGGTACACTGTTAACTTCTTTAGATATGAAAGGTGTTTCACTCAGTTTGCTTAAGATAGAGGAATGGGATTGGGTGAAGTGGTTAAAGGCGGATGCTCGAGTGGGTAATTGGTAAGTAAAAATTATGATGATAAAAGCCTTTAGCTATAGCAAGTTAAAGGCTTTTTGCAAATTGAAATATCGCATGAGCGTTCAAAAGAAATTCATAATCACCTCACTGAAGGATGACAGGTCTTCCAAATAAAGCTGGATGATAAATTAACATCGCCCCTACAAATGAACACACTAAACAAAAAACAGCCTCGTATTTTATGACTAGAGAAGAGTTCGTATTAGGCTTTTTTTCCTCTCTTTTACATATCATTTTAAAAGCTTTATATAATAAATACCCAATAATTGCCCCGAGGGTGTTCGTAAATAAATCATCAATATCTGTAATTCTATTATTAAGTAATTGATTTAACTCAATTGCCAGCGAAAAAAAGAATCCTGCACATACGGTATTTTTCATTTTTCTAAACTGAGGCCAAATAGTCGGTAGTAAGAAACCGAACGGCATAAACAATACAATGTTCAAAAGATACGTAGTACTACCTGCCGTATCAAATAGAGTCAAGTTGATTTGATTTACACGAATCCACGTTTCATATCTACTTATATCCCATACAGTCGCGATTTGCGTCACCTTATACACTAGCGAAAGGTAGAATAGAAAAACATATACCCATAGAAAATGTCGAATAGATATATTTCTTTTCGCTTTAAAATAAAATCCAATTTGAAACACAATACAAAAAATTATAGTGAAAAAATACGTATACAAATAACTAATCAAAACTCCTGTATGCATGTGGAATCCCCTAACTTTACATTTTCATCTATTATTTTAGAACATAGTTTAAGAACCAATACTTTGTTCATATATTTAATCTTCTACTCTGTCTTCGAATATAGGGAATATATTAAAAATATAAAATCCCCACTTCTTTATTTTCAATCTCCTCCTTGCTATAACTTGTTTATAGGATAGGAAAAACTTTTAAAATAAAAAGTGGGGTAAATATAAAATTTTTCTTAAATTTTATGTTGGGTTTTATTATTAATCTTGTTAAGAATCCGCTATTCGTTGTTAGATAACAATATGCTTACACCTATAAAAACATTGAACTACTGAGGAATTCTGCCCTCAATATGACAGCAGATTCACATCAAAAATGTAAATCCTCATTTTCCTCGTATTTTCCTTTATTCAGTCTTTGTCTTATAAATAATTCTGCGATAATTAAATTTGGTACCCACGCTAACCAAGCAATAACCGCGTAACTAAGTTCAAACTGCTCTATTCCAAATAGAACGATAAACAACGGTAGCCAAATTCTTAATGTAACTGCCGCAAAGGTTAAAGAATAATTTCTAATCATCCACTTTCGATGTTCTTTAATTTTTTTATTCTTAACTCTATGTAATGCTTGATATGCTGATGTTAGCCAAAATACGGATAACAAACCAAAACCTAGCTTCGCTACTAATCCTCCCGTAGCATAAAAGGATAGGTATAGTCCAGAAACACCTCCTAATAATATACCAACCATATAGATTCTCCCAGCTATTCGATGACGGTTGATATTCCTTTCTCTAAATTTAGTGGATAATGTAAAAGGACCAATTACTAATGCTACTATACTAGTTGTAATATGTATAAATAACATGCTATACCAGAACTCACTTAATTTAGATCCAAACATAAGCTTCGCTTTTACAAGCCCTGTTTGAAATCCATCCATAATAACATATTGGACAACGATATAACCAGATACTAAAAGAGCAAAAAAAGTAAATACATACCAAATTTTCCTGTTCAAATTTTACTGCCTCCCTATTACATTCATGGAAATTAGATTATACATTACTGTTTATTATTGGTAAAGACAGAAAATCTTTCTAGATAAATGAAGTCCTCCCGAAAAAGGGACATGTAATAGATTAAGATTTCCAAAAATAATGAATATATATGTTATATTATTAAAGGTACTGAAATGGGGGGGGTCTAATGGATATGTTGCAACAAGTAATAGATACATTTAAGTTGAATGTGTTAGCAGTTGAGAACGTTCCTGAATCCATTCGTCCACTTATTAATTTACAAGAAGTTTTACCGTTTTATCGCTTTACTGATGCTTTTAATGCAATCGGTTGGTGTAAAAGAAGAGGTATTGAAGAGCATCAAGCTTTTTTACAGGAGAGTGTAGCATATTTAAACGTTTTGTTTATGAAGGAAGGCTAGTTGAAAGAGAATTATTAAACGTCAATAACTGATGTTTCATTTATAAAGATTTTTTTATATTTCATTATTCAACAATCAGGCGAAATTGAGGAAGATACGCAAGTATATCATTCTATACTTGCGAGTTTACTCATCTATTTCTTCTCATCCCTCATAATAATCGTTGAAATTAAATTGGAGCTGATTTTTATTCATGAATAGACAAAATTCTTCTAATAACAAAGATGATTCCTCAAATAAAATTGCTGCTTTTATTGCAACGCTAGGAGCTCTATTAGTAAGTGTAGAAGTTTTATCTAATTTTTTTATAATTTTTTGGTTAATGATAATAGCAGTAACAAATTTAATAGTTATATTTTATCTTCAAATTAGTGTTTTTAGTTTAGTAACAACGATCCTTTTTGTAATCTTTTACTTTATATACAAAAAGTTATTTGCACATTCTAAATTTGTAGAAACCTTTTCAAAATATAATATGATTATTACAATAGTTTCTTTATTAATTTTAAAA
>NZ_QNUD01000034.1:0-18738 GCF_008042405.1 Bacillus sp. SH7-1 | reverse complement strand
TTACTTCTCGTTGAGCTGTTGCCCCATTTACATTCGCATTCGCATTTCCATTACTTACTGAACCATTCTTTTTCACATTATCCTGGACGTTCACTTCTCGTCGGACTGTATCCAATTCAGGTTTTATATTATTTTGCAATGGACCAGAACCACCTACATTATTTAAACGATCGGCTACATTAACTTGGCGTTCTACCTGTTGATTCTCACCTTTCGCCTGATTATTCGGCATTTTATTGCTTCCTGTATTGTTCATGCGATTTGCTACTTCAACCTGGCGTTCCACCTGTTGATTCTCACCTTTCGCCTGATTATTCGGCATTTCATTGCTTCCTGTATTGTTCATGCGATTTGCTGCTTCAACCTGGCGTTCCACCTGTTGATTCTCACCTTTCGCCTGATTATTCGGCATTTCATTGCTTCCTGCATTGTTCATGCGATTCGCTACTTCAACTTGTCGTTCCACCTGTTGGTTATCGCCTTTCGCTTGATTATTCGGCATTTCATTGCTTCCTGTATTATTCATACGATTTGCTACTTCAATCTGGCGTTCCACCTGTTGGTTATCGCCTTTCGCCTGATTATTCGGCATTTCATTGCTTCCTGCATTGTTCATGCGATTCGCTACTTCAACCTGGCGTTCCACCTGTTGGTTATCGCCTTTCGCCTGATTATTCGGCATTTCATTGCTTCCTGCATTGTTCATGCGATTCGCTACTTCCAGCTCTCGTTCTACTTTTTGTTTATTTGCTTGTGAAGTATCTTCAGTTCTTGGACTAGCGCTTTGTTCCACTCCTGAATTCGCATTATTATGAATATCTTTCCCTATTTTACTTAACGCCTGACGATCATTATTTTCTTGTGCTTTGTGTTTCCCTTCTGCCTGTCCTTCTTTAAATTCACCTATTGTGCCTTTCACACCATCTGATACACCTTTTGCAACACCTGTTACTTTTTCTTTCCCTTTGTCCACAGCACCACTTACAGTAGCAGCAACCATATTACCAGCATCATTCATCATGCCACCCAGCCCTCTTTTACTAGCATAACTCATAGTAGAGCCAGTATTTTTCACAAGATTCTTTGGCATAAATCCTGATTTCTTATTATCTTTACCTTTTTCATTAGGAGCATCTTTCATATCTTCTGATTCCATTTCAGAACGTTTAGGTGTATCATCACGTGTTTGTTTATTTTGACCGCCCATACTTTCTTTTGCACTCTTAAACATATTACCTAAGCCTTTTCTTGCCCCATTAGCAGCCGCTAACATGCCAACAGTTGCCATTAAATTGTTCTTTCCTTGTTTCAACCCTACATCGACACCAAAATATTTTAAAATTGATTCTGAACCCTTAATTAGCGCTATAGTTAAACAAATCATTGCTACGATATATAAAAAAGCATTAATATCTTTTTCCGAAAGGAAATTAACTGCTATTGTATAGAATCGTAAGCTTAATCCTGTAAAACCAATTAACATGAATCCCCTTACGATGTCTTGTACAACCATCTTTGTTTTCTCACCAGTTTCTATATCTGTTATAAATACAATTGGTGCAATAATTTTTTTCATCGTAATCTCAAATATAGACATAACGAATACAAAAATAGTAAATAGATATGCAATACCCAAAGCAATTAATCCACAGAATATCGTAAAGAAATTCATAGGATAGCGAATATATCCTGATGGAAACGTATCTTTAAAGGGATTGAAAAAGCTATCACCTATTGACTCAAGTGCCACATTTGCTCCGCTGTTTGTGATCTTGTATTCTAAAAATTTTGTCGGTTCTGCAACCCCATCCTGTTTTTTCAATTTACCTACAACGTCAGGGGTAATGATATCTCCCAAGTCCGCAGCTAAAAACATTTCTTTATTTAATCCATTCTTCCAGTTCCCTTCACTAGAATAAATAGCTTTCTCTTCAGGATCAATATTCTGTATTGGGCCAAACCCTACAACACTTAAATAAGCTAAATCTGCCGTGTTATGTTTTACTAAATTAAATGCCAAGCCATCCTTTTCTTTACTTTCATTTGTTGTATCTTTATAAAAGTCAGTAGCCATCTTTTGCATATCTGCCATAAGCTCATTTAACCCACCTAACAATCCAATCATTACAACGATGTTAACCCCTACAGATTTAAAACGTGGTGGTTTATGTTGAACAATTGTTTTAATTGCTAGCCATACAATAACTAATAAAAGTAAAGCGTAAAACAAACCTTTTATTATAGAGGTAGCAAATTCATTTAACCCCGTATCTTCCATTAGATCGAAGAAAGAAAATGTTTCAGGAATTAAACCTTCTAACGATGAAACTAATATGAGTAATCCTTGGACAATCCATCCTTCTATAATTTGCAGTATCATTCCCAACACATTCGCAAATTGTATCCAATCATTTTGTAGAAAAGCAACGGCTTCCCCTTTATCTATATCTTTAACTTTCCAAACAATCTCATCCCACCATCCGTCAGCAAAACTCAGTGGTGAAAATACAAGACTGCAAATCGAAATCAAAACTACGAGGACTCCCGTTACTAACGCTCTTTTGCTTCGTAAAACCCATTCTTTTATTTTTGTAGCAGCCATAACTGTTCTACCTTTCTTGTTTATTTTGACCTTATCAATCAGTCAATATTCTTATCAATTCTTCTAGGTTTCTTTTAATCTCATGGTCTGAAGATTGTTCATTTAAATATTTAACCTCGTCTAATTTCGGAACTACATTATTTTTAGCGTAATTTAACAGTAATTGTGCTAAACGTGTACGAATCTCTTTTGGATCGTCCACATTCCTTTTTTCTTTTACAAGCTCAATTAACGATTTAATAACATCGTCCAATATTAACTCTGCTTTCACTACTTCATTAGCAGACTGTTTTCTCATATATTCCCTTTTAGCAACTGGATTTATAATAAAATCTAAGAAGTTTAAATATAGATCGGTTAAATCTAATCCTGTATGTAAGGAAGGAATATCAATATCATTTAAATCATTTGAAGTATCAAACAAGCTTGATAGAAATTGCCAACGATAAGGCATAGTCATTTCTTGTGTATTAAAAATTGGATACGGACGCACTTTTTTTCTATTTAAATCTTGTCTATGAAGTGCACGAATAACTAATGTTTCTCCCTCTAGAAATTGTGATAGTCTATCTGGAGAGATGATACGTTGTTGGTCTGCACTTTTCGTTACCTTATTATCTGCATCCAAGTGACTTTCATTCGAAGATTTCCCAATAATAGTCTTATGTCCAGCACGTTTTGAAATTTCTTCAATTGTTTCAGGATCTGTCGACATAATATAAAGATGGTTTTGACAGTTTTGTTTGATTTCTTTAGCTTGCTTATCATATAGTTTCTCAATTTGTGAGTATGATTGAAGCACCAAATTAAACAACATATTACGTCCGGCACAAACCGTTAATACACCGCCCATATCATCTATAGCTGGCATATTCCCAAACTCGTCTAATAAGAAGTGAACACGTCTAAAACACTTTTTCCCTTTTGTATCACTACAGTTCATCGAAAGCTCAGTATATAATTGTTTAACAAAAATACTTGCTAAAACATGATTCGACTTATCGTAGTCAGGTACAATCATAAATACTGCAGTTGGCTTCTCTGAATATGTTAGTTTTACTTTTGGTTCAAGAGGAAAAGTATTTGCTCTCTTAATCAGTGTCACCTGTTGTTTATACTCAGCTTTGTCTTCGTTGCCCTCTTTTTTCTGATAAACAACCTTTCCCTTTTCGTCAAGCAAGGTTTCAAATTTCAGACTGTATAACAATCGGTATTTCTTATTAGGATTCTCTTCATCCTGGTAACGGATCAATAACAAATCTCCGTTTTCTAAAGAATCATCAAAATTCATATTGCACATACCCAAAGATTTAACTTTAATCTTGTAACTGTTAATTTCCGTCTTCTTATTATCATTTTTATGAAATGATACAGTTACACGTTTGTTTAAAAAGCGTTCATCAAGTTGGAAGAACAAATTTTTAGGAAAACCCACTTGTTTTAAATCCAAGCTAGATTTTGATGTCATTTTCGCGAACATTTTATCTGCAAAAGTTTGTAAGCCCTGGTTTGCAGTTGCTAAAATAGAACCTTTTGCTTTTTCACCAGCAAAGCTAGTTGAACCATATTGCATTTTCGCAACGCTTCCTTGTGGCAAACTCTTAAAATACTCATCCAAAGCATTTTTTTCTACAAAATCGTCAGGATTCTCCTTGTAATAAAATGTCCCTAGCTCATTTAACATTTGAGATACATTATGCATCGTAACTTTCTCCATGCAATTATTTTTTACACAATAGTCCACAATGGCGAGAATAATACCATTAATCGCATTTTGTGCGGAAGTATTAAAGAATGCATTATCACCAGCGTTTGGATCGTTATAAAGAGAGAATGTTAATGTATTTGCTCGCTTTGCCGCTTCCTGGTCATCACCATTTACCCAAGCATCAATTACGAGCTGTAAGGGATTGTAAGACATACCCTGCAGCGGTTCTTCAATATTTAAAACTTGAACATCATATCCACGTTTTTCTAACGTTTCTTTTGACGCACTATACAGTTCGCCTTTTGGATCATTTACAACCATACTTGATTGATTTTTTGCTCTACTCAAATTATCAATCATTACGACAACTATCATTTCACCTTTACCTGAACGAGAAACCCCTAAAATTGCAGTATTTACAGTATCCTGATCAATATAATATTTATCTTTGTAATGAGAGACAGGAACTCCACCATAACCTTCAAACACTTCTATTTTTTCAGGAATCTCTCGATACTGTTCTCTAATTTCTTCAATTGTAGTAAAACGACTATCTCCCTTTTGGCCATAAGCTACATTTTCGTCACTTCGATAATTAAATTTTGAATACACCAAAAAACCTACCAGCGTTGAAGCTAATAAGCTAAACAAGTATATATTTGTAGGTAGTGCAGGAATGAATAGGTTTTTAATTGATAAGCTATCTTCCCACTTTGAACCAACCACATCAAAAATAGTTGGTTTCTCAATTGTTTTTGATAATTCGTTTCTAATAGATTGATATGTCCCAGCTACAAAATTTAATAAGCTAAAAGGAAAAAGCACCGCAACTGAAGAAATTGCGAGTGCTTTTTTATTAATTCTATTCTTTTCTTGCGGTAGATCTTCACCGTCAATTCTATAATCATGACGGAGATATTTCTTCCGCTTTAATGAGAGCTTTCCAATACCCACTCGCATTTCCTCCTCACCTAGTACTATTTCTCATTTTTATACCAAAAATCCCAAAGAGAACCACGTTTCTTTGAATTAGATTCTGATTGTTGTGGCATTACAGGTTGTTGTACTGGTTGTTGCATTGCTTGTGGTTGAACTTGCTGTTGTACTGGTTGTTGATACATAAACATTGGTTGTGGCTGCACTACAGGTTGTGGGTACATAAATACTGGCTGTTGTGGTAACGCCTGTCCTGTTCCCATTTGACCGTGTGCAGTTACAAGTTTCCCTTTTAAATCTTCAATAATATTAAGGTATTCACGTTCTCTATCGCTTGTCTTCATTTCTCTTGCTTCTTGTTCCCTCTGTCGCAACGCTAATTCTGCTTGTTCTCTTTTGTTCTTTTCTTCTTCCAATCTTAATTTTCGTTCTTCCATTGCTTTATCATGCTCTGCTTGAATTTCTTCTCTCCACTCTGGAATTAACTGATCCATATACACTTGTAAATCCTTCATTTGAGAATCTTGTGACTCAGATGCAGCATTCATAATATCTTCTAACGCGCCCGTAAAATCTGCTAAAAGCTCATTCTTTTTATCAACTAGCAACTTATTCGCTTCTAGTTTTAATTCATATGCTTTTTCATGAAGCGATTTTTCTTGCTCCTCATTGTTTCCCTTCATTAATTCCTCTTCACGTGCATTCACTAGTATTAACTTGCGTTCTTCAAGGTCTGATTCATATATTTTAAATTCTGCTTCCTGTTTTAATTTAAACGATTGTAACTCCAATTGCTGTTTCTCAGAAAATGCATTTAATTTTTGTTGCATCTCTTGGTTTTCTTTATTCTCAAATCCGTCTAATTCTTGCAGCCTTTCTTGAAGATTCACCTCGAAAATTTCACGCAATGTATCTTCCGCTTCTTTCTGATAATCACGCATTACAGTTTCTTTATACGTTCTCTCTAAAATTAAGCGAATATCATCTATTAAATTATTAACATCTTGATAGTAGTTATCCTGAATAATTAAGAAGTCCTTACCACTTAATACATTCTTAACAAATTGTAACTTCTTATCCTCTAAAGCTGTTTTTGAAGTTTCTTCACTCATTCCCATGAGTCCTAATAAATGTTTTATAGTGAAGCGGGAGTCATAACGACCTTGCTTTGTTTCTACTTCTTTTAAATCTATATACTTATCATATTCAGGGAAACTTACATCTTTAATTTGAATTGGAGGATTCGCTTCTTGGTTTTCCTCTTTTTTATCATTTTCAGATTCAGAATAAAAAAGCTCTTCTTCAATATTCTTTACAGAGTCATTTCCATTTACCTCAATATGTAAAGCATTATTTTCTCCCACTAAATTAACAGCTTTACTTCGATCCTCTTCTATTTCTTCAATTGCAAACATATTTTTCTTTTCTTCTTCCGAAGAAACAGCCGTTTCCTTTTCTAAATGCGCATAATCTGATTCATCAAATTGATTCATTCCTCTTTGCTGCATTTCCATTTCTGTCATTTCTTCAAACAGATTTTCATCTTTTGCAAACTCTTTTTGCACCGTATTATTAAATTCTCTTGTATCTACAGTAGCAGTATGTGGAATTTCTTCCTCATTCTTACCAAAAATCTTAGAGAAAAATCCACTCTTTTTCTTTTTAGGCGCTTCTACCTCAGAACCGATTCCCACCTGCTCTTCCTCAGCTTTATAATTTGTATATATTCCCTGTTTAATATCCATTGCTAAAGTAAAATCTGTATTACCTTCTTCAAGATCATTTGAAATTGCATTTAAAAGTGAAAATTTCTCATTCACTCTTACAGCCAATGCAAATTCATAAGCTTTTTCGTTCTCATTATCCTGAAGCAATAGCAATACTTGATCATTTTGTTGATTTTCCTCAGCGTACTTTTGAATTAAGTTTTCAGCTGCTCTTAACCCTAATTGATTTCCATTCCAAGCTTTATTTTTCTTTAGAAACTTTTTAAAAGATTTCGATTGTTCTTTTTGTAAAAATTCTACAATATACATTCCTTTAACCTCATTCCATGTATATATTTTTCTATTAAATAAAAAAAAGGAACTCACTTATAAAGTTCGTTCCTTTTCCATTTCCTAATTACTTGTAAAGCCACTAACCGCTGTAATTGTGTCTCCAATAGTAGCTGCACAAAATAGAATAATTGCCCCAACAATAATACGGAACAACCATTGTTTTGCTTTTCGGCTCATTTCTTCACCTAGCATGTACATAACACCTGCAATAGCAACACAGAAAATAACAATTGCTAAACCAATTGCTTGTAGTTTTCCCGTCCAACTAGTCATTGCTGAACTAACAGATTCGAAAAAATCATTGTACGTTAATAATTTGACATAAAACACAGTTAATAGATTATCCATTTTAAATTCCTGCTTTCTCTTATATAATTTAATAGTTTAAGTATTTTGACCAGGCTATCTTTTTAAGCTCTTGATTGTGTGTCAGAGTTTGAATGAGATCCACCTTGTGCTTGCCTGTTGTTTTCCTGTTTAACAATAAAAGCCGCGATTTCTACCATCGCGGCTTCTTCTAACATCTTATTTCTCCACTCAGGCTCTCCACCTTGTAGTAAAGATACGCATTTATCACTCACAATTTTTTTTGACCAATCTTCGTATGTCACTCCCTGCTTTTTCAAGATTACTGTAACAGCATCCTGATGAGGAGCTTTTTCATTTTTATTTGTTCTTTTTGCCATATACAACTAACTCCTATACTTAATACTTTGTATTTTTTTGAGAGATGAAATGTCTAAACGTCTCTTCAACATCAGGTATCCCGTCTGAAAAAATTGTAATGATTGCAATGAGTACCATTACACCACCCATAAAAATCATTAAGCGAAACACATTGTTTTCAAGCATTTCCTAAACACCCACTCTCTAACGCACTTGGGAGATTGCAGATCCATTAAACTCCATCTCAGCATCAGGTATATTAAAAAGGCGAATCTTTATTTTGGCTACTACCTGATAATCAACAACATTACCAAATTTAACCTTTTTATTTAATTGATCACTTTTCACAGTAAAAGCACCCTGGTACTGTTTATCACTATATTCTCTTAAGTTCACGACAGATTCTTTTGTTAATCCGCCATGTCTTTCAATTTGATAATTCACTTGTTGTTTATAAGAATTTACATCGCTCAACTGAATACAAAATAGGGCTACTGCAACCATTAGCATGATTAACATTAGCCCTATAAACCATTTTGTAATTGTCATAATCGCGCCATCTAGCATTTTTTACACCTACTCATTTTCATGTCACCCTCCTTTTTTATTTACGAGAGATTAATAGATGATAGGTGATGGACCAATACCGCTGCTGCAAATCCTACTACTAATATAAACGAACTCATTACCATTTTCGTAGGGAAGAAATTAAACCGCTTTAACTTGAAAGCAATTATTTCATCAATTGCCCTTTGTAATTCAGCGCTTGCCATTTGTCCTAGCTCATTAATAACATTCGTGTCACTGGAATTTTGTTGAAAATCATAAATAGTTTGCATAATGTTTATTGACATGTCGCTTCCGCTTGAACGCATTGCATAATCAGTAAAAGGCTGTATGTCGTTCGGCTTATCTGTCATTTCAGACATTAATTTGGCTAACGAATTTTTATCCACTGGATTCTCCATGCGATTCAATATCTTTCGAAACACTTGATATAGACTTACTGATTCACCTGATTCTTTTAAATAGGGAATCAATAGTCTAGTGAATTTAGAGAAATTTAAATGCCTTTCAAATTTAAATGCATTATACACCTTCAAAACATGTGTATACTTTGAACGGTACATAAAGATTGGTAATCCGATTGCTAATAAATAGCACCAACTAGAGAAAAACAATCCTAATAGCAATCCGAAAATTCCTGTTACAAATGATTGAATAAAGCGTTTCTTTTGGAACTTATCTATCATCTGTTTTGTATTACCCATTTCTTCTAATATGCTATATAAATCTTCCTCCGCCAGCAATCGATTATAACGATTTTTTTTACTACTTTTAGCTGTTACTACCCTCATGCTTTGACCTCCATTATTGAGTCATCAAAAAGGTATGTAGTAAAGGATTTAAAGAAGAAAAACATTAAACTCATGTATATTCCACTCGTTATCCATCCAATAGGATGTCTAGCAAATGCCGTTATATACGTATCAAAACCAAAAGAAAAAGTAATTGCCAGGACAAATACAACTATTACACCACATAACATCTTCATATCTTTTAAATGTCCCGTTTTCTTGCGATCATAATCGTCCTTTTTCTCTTTCGTTTCATTATGATGAGTTTTAATATCTTTCAATGTTTCCAGGTTTGTTCTCCCCTCTAAAACACACGTTTCAAGTTGCTCTAAGTATTGATCAAATGTTATATCTTCACGATATTTATTTGATAATCGTTTAAAAGCCTGAATTACTTGTGTTTGATCCGCCCCTAAGATATTTGCCATTAATACTTTTAAATCTTCCCTTAGTTCTCCTTGCGCCCGATCACTAGCCCGATTTAAAGCTGTTAATATTGTTTGGCTTTCGTTTGCTAAAAGAGAGGTCATATTATTGACAAACTTATTTCTTTCTCTAAAAGAATCTTTTTCATATGCCCTTTTAATAATTTTAGGCATTAACACTTTTAATCCATATACAGCGCCAAGAAACCCCAATATCAATGATAGCCACCATATATAGAGTAAGAGAAAAGAAAACATCCCCGTAACTAGACCTGGAATAGCAGCATGTCTAAAATAATCCTTTTTATTTAAAGGTTTTCCATATGCTACCTTGAATGCATTAATTTCTTCAGCATTTACAAACTTCTTTTTCCTTGTTTTCGCATTAAAAGTGGAGATTTTCACACTTTATACCTCCTTCCCCACAGTTTTACATCCTTTATCTACTTATTACTAAATCCTTTTTAATTGCTATTTCATTTGTATACTTTGGAAGTTCATAATTTAAATCAACTTCCGCCAATTTCTCATGAAATTCTTTTGACAATTCTCCTGTAGAATAGGTGAATTTACCATTTCTATACTTTTGCTCAAATACTGTTCGATTATTGTCTACCCCATATTCAACAACTTCTGATAAATATCGAATAACTCGATTAATCTTTACATTACCTTGTGTTGTTGTTTTTACAACTGCTCTTTTAATATGGAATCCAAATCCAAAGTAACGCAAGATATCTTCTTCCATTGATTTTTCATCAACCTGGTATCCTATTTTGGACATATTAACAAGACGTTTAGGTGACGTTTCTGCATCAACTGAATGTAGTGAAGTTAATACATTATGTCCTGAAAATACAGCTTGAATCATCTCATAAGTTTCCATGCCACGAAGCTCTGAAATCATGATCCATCGTGGGTTATTACGTAAACCCGCTTTTATAAAATCAGTAACAGTAACCCCATTTCCAGTAATCCAACTTAATATATCTTTATCTGGAAATAACTCTTTAACATGTGTTTCGGGAACATCTTCAATCATTATGGCTTTATGTTCAAATTTAATGAAAGAACACAATAGTTTTAATAATTCTGTTTTTCCCGTTCCAGTTTCCCCTGATATTAAAATGTTATTTCGACTTTCTATGAGTACTCTAAAGAAATCTAACATGAATTTCGGAGCAAACGTTTCAAAATTCCCTTCATGTAATGCCAATTTAGGGCGTACAATCCTTAAGGACATCGTAGAGTTTCCGATTGTATTTTGGCTATGGACTGCATTAATACGAATAGAACCATATACACCATCAAATATAGGATTCTTAGGAGTAAACTCTTTCCCTACCGCATGAGCAAATTTCTGAATTACTCGTGTTATATATTGCTCATTAATCTGATGATCTGCTTCATTATAAATATTTTTATAATCACTTGATTCTACAATTAAATGGCTGCCGTTATGTGATATATCCGTAATATCTGGTCGTTCTTTAATTAATCTTTCAATAACACCCGTACCCACAATTTCAGATACAACATACTCATAAACCTCATCCAGTTTATCCTCATCACAATCCATAAAATGAGCTGGATAATTATTTTTGATAATATTTTTGATTTCCAGTCTTGCTTCTTCTTTTAACATGGCATCAATAACTAATTCTGCCTTACTCGTTTTCAAATCATTTCGTATAGTTTCTACCGATTGTTGGAAATTCTTAGAATTAAAATCAATTTGATTTTTTTTCTTTTTTACTGTTACGTTCTTAAATGCTTCTAACATATTTTTCTCCTTTCCTCTAAGATGCTGCAATACTTACTTTGTAAGTCGCTTGATACGTATTTTCACCATCTTGAATAATAGTCCGAATCGCTTTAACAGATCCGTTTTTGTTATCTAGATATTTAAACTCATATTTTGCATTACCGCTAATTTTCACGAGCTTATTTGACTCAATTCTTTTTTTAAAATCTTTTTCAAAATCACTTTTTGAGAGATATAACTCTCCACGTTGAATACGTGAACTATTATCCATATTAGATATAGCACTTGCTCGAACAGTTTCGGTTATACCTTGTATCACTGAATCGGTAGCAAAATTTTCCCTATAGTAATATCCACCTATAGATACTAAGAAAAGCCCCAGCACTATTATCATTAGGATGAAAGGATGTTCTTTCACTTCTTTCACTCCTTCCCAACCAAATAAAGGGAGAGGTTTCTCTCCCTAATTTGTTGGATAATGGTTTAACATCCATATATAAAAGAGTTATTTTGCTGTCGCTAGTTTTTGTTTAAAGAAATCAACTACTGATTGTCCCAGTTCAGGGAAGGCAACCATTGTTAACGTCACCATTGCCGCCCCTAACATTACTGCTCCAATCATCCACCAACTACGATCCGTATTTTGATCTAACATTTTAAAACATCCTCTCAATTTTTGTTTTTTTATATAAAAAAGAGACGTAATATAAAAATTACGTCTCTTTTTCTACCTAAATATTTAGTTAGTACAATTTGATTCCTAATTTGATAGCACGCTCTACTGTAAAGTACTTATTTAACATAAGCATGTTAATCGCACCTAATGTAGTAGGCATCATATCATTTATAACACTATGAACCTTATCTTTTATAAAGACAATCCACATATTAAAGCTAAATCCATCAAATTGACTCGTATCAAATTCAAAGTCAAAATGGAACAAATCACCTAGTGACAAATTACCTGAAAGTAAATCTCCGATACCTGCTTGGGTAAAAGCGGAAAGGCTTCCTTGCAACGAATATCCAATTAAACGAATTACAATCCCTGTAATTACGAAGTATAGCGCCATAAAAATAATTTGTTTCTTGGCCGATTTATAAGTTAGGACATTCACACATTCTCAACTCCTTTCTTATCGCTTTAACCAAGCAACATCTTCATCTGACCAACCAGGTGGTTTGCCATTTGAGAAAGGATTTTTCGGATCTACAGGTTCTAAGAGTATTTCATCATCTTTCAGCGTTCCTGACCCGATCGTACCGTACATATATGCGTATAAATGTAATGGCTGCACGATTTCAAAATTCACTTTATTAGCCCCAATTGGCAAATCAGATTTTACAAGGTTATTGTAATCACCTAAGTCAGCCCATATTGGAGCATATAATTTACGCTTCCCATCTTTTATAGCATGTTTAATACGAGAATCTTTGTCCTTCACTTGCTGATCCGTGAATAAATTACCCGTTTTTTGTTCTACATTCATATGTGGTAATTCAAAAGTAAAGTCAGTATTCCGCTTATCTGAACTACTATTTTTATTCGTTTCTTCAAGTGGAACAAAAACCTTACCTTCTTTTTTCTCATAATTCAAATGTGAATCGATTAGTTTCTTATCAATCAAAGCACTTGCTTTAACATCATAAGAGACAGCCAATTCATTGTTATAACTGGCTTCTGTTTTCAGTTCAAATCCATAGCCCGTTTTTTGTTTCGGCAGTTGTTTTAACGGTATTGTAAGTGTTTCATAGAAAACTTCTATTTCTTTTCCGACTTCACGTTCCGTCATAATAACGCCTTTATATTTCAACTCAGTAGTTTCTTTCGCATTCACCTTAATTGTTTCTTCAGAAGATGTATAGCCATCGGTATCTACTTTGCCTTTCCCATCTAAAATATGAATAGATTCTTTATTTACTTTTCCAAATCTCACTTCATAATTTCTTTTATTGTTTTTCTTTAATAATTCAGGATCTACTTTGAATTTGATTTCTTCAGGTAGTTCCCCGATTGTATAAACCTTGCTACCAACAAGCTTATTATCAGCTTTGTCATATAAGTTAACAGTCAGTTGCTCTTTATTTGAATCCTCATACACAATATCTTTATCTAACCGTACTGTTACTGGAAGACCACTCTCAGCAGGTGCAGTATCGATTCTTATTTTTCTAAGACCCAAATTCGCATCCGCTACGATTGTATATCTTACCTGGTTAGACACCGGCGATAATTTATAATCTACAGAAGTATTAACTACTGTTTTACTTACATATTGATCACCGAATTCATTATTGTGCGTACCTAACACAAGATTCATTTTCACAACATCGCTACTACTTAATGAATCATTTATATACAGCAAAATAGAGACCACTTTTGATAAGTCCTGCTCTCCTGTATACTTGTACCAACCATTTGATTTTAAATCAATTTTGTTGGGATTATTTGATTCAACAAAGCTGTTATTCAGCCATATTTCAACGTTCTTGTTATTTAGGTTATCTAACGTTAACTGTTTTAAAAACGTTTTACCACTAAAAGCAGAAGCATTTTCATCCTTGTTCCTTGGAACATAAGTTAATGCTTTTATATGTGCTTCATCCTTAATTGTGGTATATGGTTGAACACCGATTTTATAATCACTGTTTCGTTTACCAAATTCTTTTTCAATTGTTTGGCTAACGCCGACCATACCAATTTTTACTACTGAAATATTTTTAGAGCTTGTCCGAAACCTTTCAGCCCTGGTATCTAACGAACTACTAATGATACTATCAATTGCTAAACCTACCTGATTTCCTTGTGGCAGCAACACGGGATTAATTCTTGTTTCAAAGTTGATTTTTTTAAGTGTCGTATTACCGCGAGTAAGTATATCGTACCAAATCAAATATCTGGTCCCATCATCATTTTGTTGAATTTTCGGCTCAATATATTTATCACCATACTTAGCAGAACCAATGACATAATCTAGTCCTTTTGGCAGTTTCACTTTCATTTCAACCTTTTCATCTAAAGAATTAAAATCTGTTGTATCAGGCATCTTAATCAGATTATCAATAGTTATATTCACATTATCAGAACTATAATAAGTAGTTTTATTTGTTTTAATTTCACTGCTGACTTCACCATTTATAATCCCTAACGTTTCAAAGTTAACCGTAGAACCTACAGGTGATTGTATTTTAGTTATATTTCCAAACTCATCATATTCCGTATAGTTCGTATACTTTCCATCTGGACGAACACGAAAACTTGTTTTCCTATCAGCTGTAGTGTATACAACAGCAGCTGTAACAATTACATTAGGCGTTCCTTTATCGTTAACACTACCAATCTTTTTCGTTTTAACTGCTAATTGTATATCTGTAGCTCCGACTGCACCGTTACCTAAAGCAGCATTTATATCTTGTTGTATAGCTGCTACTTCACCATGCTTTTTTGCTTCCTCATAGGAATTGTACCAATCATAATCTTCCACTTGATTTTGCGTTAATCTTTCAAAAGAATTGTCTTTCTTCTTGTCTATCCCAAAAAAGACCTTTTGATTCTCACTATTCCTTATTCTCTCACCTGATGGAGTCATATAACCACGTCTAAAAATTTCTTTTGTTGCTGCTTCACTACCTTCTTTTGTAAAAAAAAACGAATCAGAGTTCCATTTATAAATTATAGTTGCTCCTCCGTCAGTTACACGATTAACATTCAAGTGTGCAACCATTTTCACATCTTGACCTACAACTACAGTTGGATCTCCTTTAGACACTACACTGTATCCAACATACGGTGTACCTAGTTCTTTTCCATCTTTTGAATGGAATGTATTTTGTAAAGAATATGCACCAGCAGGATTGTTTCTATCAATAAGAGTTGTTTTCCCTATATTATTGTAAGGAATTACATTACCTTTACTATCTTCATAAGAATCTACCGTAACTTTAATTTCATAATAAACATTATTATGTTTATTAATCTTATTATTTCTGTTCAGAGGCGCATATTCATTTGGAGTGTGAATTAAAAAACGTGTTGATGAAAAGCCTTTTTCATTCTTTCCAAATGTAGCAAAATCTTTTCTATGAGACACCCCTGTTGGGAATGTAGAACCAATCACATAGTCACTAATACTCCCTTTATAGGTTACTTTATCCTTTATGAATTCTGGTTTTTCTATGCTATTTACACCACTATCCCATACACTATTTATTGTATAGTCTTCAATATTACTTGCGTTCCATTTTTCTTTTGGAATATATGATATTGGACTACGTGAATAAATAGTATAGATATCCATGTAATTTGCTATTCCTAACTCAAAACTCTCCGTATTTTTTTGTGGTATCTTTGTTTTCACATGATCGATAGCTTGGTAATTAAAAATTTTAATTGGAGTATCTTCTCCTTCAAAATTCAAACTACGATTTTCTAACTCTATCTTTGATTCATCCCATACAACTTTACCACTGAAGTCGAGGTGATAATTTACTTTTCCATTTGGGAAAGTAGCTCCCCTTAGGTCTTTATGGTTGGGTAAATTGGTAATAAACAAATCTAATACTACAGGGAAGATTTCAGTATCATCTCCCTTTTCAGCCTTTTTGTCATAAGCTTTATACTTTAGTTTATTTATTCCCATACCTAAATAACTATTTGTTAATCGTGCTTTCACATTAACCTTCCCTGATGTAGTAACAGCATTAATATTATCAAATGATTGTACTATCCCCTCATTTGTAATATCCTTTCCTTCCACACTCATAACTTGAATTTTAATGTTAGGCTTCAATTTCATTCCATGCTCTGCACCCTGTACCTCAACGGTAATAGGAATCATTAAAGAGTTACCTGTTTCTTTTAATGTGTATTCCATATCAAAAGAAACAACGCCCTTCTCTAAATCTTCCTTACCACCGACAGCAAATTTTGCATTTACACGTTTGTTTGTAATACCATTTTCCAGCGTACCTGTAATTTTTAGCTTAATATCTTTTAACTTGTCATGTTTTTTGGGATTAATCGTCACCTTTAATGGATATGTAACTGTATCAAACGTTCTTACTATGCCATTATTCGGGCTAGAATCATTCCCAGCATCGTTATTTGGATCAAAGGGTTCTGTACCATCTACAATGTCTGAAGGCTTAATAAACGCTTCAAAATCAAGTAAATCACTACCCTTTTTCCCATTTGCTACAACTACCTCTTTTGGATTAAGCCCCGTACTTTTGAGATCTGATTTTTCTTGCAGCTCCGTCACATCACCCGTTTTCTTTTCTTGAGCCTGTTTCTGGTCCGATGTACTTTCTGCATGTCCAATTGATACAAAGTCGGCCAAGCTTCCAAACAGAAGCATAACAACAAATAATAAACTAAATGACCTTCTAAACCACAATCGTATTCCTCCTCTCTTTACAACCATGAGGATCTATCCTCATATGAGAGAAGGTAACTAGTTGGACTTCTTGCTCTTTCTTCCATGGCATCCTCCTTTTAGCTATATAACAGCAACATAGCGCTATACTTATTAAATAAAACTAAAAAGCCTACCATATACTTGATAGACTTTTGATTTTTATTTAATTGTTTTGTAATTTAATTCTCCTATAAGGGGTACCGCCAGCATTTCGGAAAAAACCATGTTAAGTAAAAACATACAATAAGCTGCCCATCTGGACAGCTTATTTACATAACTATCGTTAGCGGAAGTTATATCAATCAATACATAAATAGAAATTGAATAAAATAACCGTAAAACTGTGTATTAGTAATTCTAGAACGATGCTCAATATATATTTAAACCAATAGTTTTTTTAGTGATTTTATGAATTTAATAGAATTTGTTTTTGCTTGTTAAACTCTTCTTCAGTAAGATATCCTTGTTCTTTTAATTTTACTAGTTTCTCAAGTTGTTCAACATTGTTTATACCGGTCTTTTTATAGTCTGGAGCAAACAACACTAATACTTGATTAAGCCTTGTACGTTTCATAACTCGATATCCACTCGTTGTTGCTGTTGCAATTCCTTCATCATTCGGACGACAATACCCATTCACTTGACACGTGCCATCATCTCTTACTAGAATTTTTCCCATTAGTCCTACTGATACCCATTCAGGCCGCTTTTTTCTTGGGATGTATTCACATTGTGGATCCCATTTTGGATTTATAACGGGCTGGATTTCTAATAGTTCAGGGGTAATTTCATTCCCGTCTTGATCTTTTTTAGCTGGAATTGTCACTTCGTGATAGATTCGACGTCCCCATTCATCGAGTACATAACGACCATGCCAGTTTAATTCTGCACTGCCCCCAAGTAAACTAGGAGTTGCACTGCTGATTCCTAGGATGAACTCATCTGCAGACGTAGCTAATTTTATTTTATCTCCTTCCAAGGTGACAAAATAACCGACATCTATGTTATTGCTATCGATTGTTTCGAACATCTCGGCAACATCTGCTCCACCTGTGTTATAAGTGGTACCATCAATATACATTTGACCATTACTTGCCAGCCATTTGGCTCCTAATCCTCTTAATACACTCGTTGTGCCGTTTGCTATAAACCATGAATTAGGTTCTTCCGCATCACCAAATCGCCCCATGATATGTGCATTTTGAAATCCAGCAGTGGTAGTATTTTCTCCTTCAGCATGGGAGAAATCTCCACTTGCTGTTGTCAATCTTCCTTCAGCATGGGAGGCAAATCCACTTGCTGTTGTGAAGCTTCCTTCAGCATGGGATGAATCACCACTCGCTGTTGTTCCCCTTCCTTCAGCATGGGAAAAATTTGCATTTGCTATTGTGTTCTCCCCTTCGGCATGGGAGGCAGCTCCACTTGCTGTTGTGCTCCCTCCTTCAGCATGGGAGGCCCTTCCACTTGCTATTGTGCCCCCTCCTTCGGCATGGGAGAAATCTCCATTTGCTGTTGTGATGAATCCTTCAGCATGGGAGAAATCTCCACTTGCTGTTGTGAAGATCCCTTCAGCATGGGAGAAATCTCCACTTGCTGTTGTGCCGGATCCTTCGGCATGGGAGGCACCTCCGCTTGCTATTGTGTTTGATCCTTCAGCATGAGAGGCAATCCCGCTTGCAACCGTATCACTTCCTTCTGCCACAGAACATCCATTATTGGGGTCAGTTCTAATACAGATTGTTGCAGTTGGTCCTGTAGGTCCGGTGTCTCCTGTTGGTCCAGTGTCTCCTGTTGGTCCGGT
>NZ_QNUD01000033.1:0-56510 GCF_008042405.1 Bacillus sp. SH7-1 | reverse complement strand
CGCTCCTCTTAATGCCAATATACAATAACCCTTTCATTATAATGTATAAGCGTAAAATATTTAACAATTACCTATATGGTAAAAATTTCATTTCATTTTAGTTTAAAACGAAAAAAGAGCACTTTATTAAGTGCTCTCGTGACGAGATTCATTTTGTAACGACTATTTTACAAAGAAAGGAACGCAGAATATTATATGCGCAATCAGTTAATTGAGTGCTTTTTACAAACAAAGAGCAGCTAGCAAAAGCTAACTGCTCAATACAAGGAGATACAGAGAAAAACTAAATGGATTTTGGCATACAGCCTATCAACATTATGGACATAATATTAAGTTTTATTCGAAGGAATTCATTTTTTATAAATTAGATTATGATAGTCGATATTCTCCATATTGACCAGAAAAGAACCAAGAATTCTAGTGAAATTCCAAGTGTCCTTTTCCTAGTTTTTTGAAATTCTTTTACTAAATAGCCGACAGCACTAATTGCTATAAGAATGAAAAGAATAAGTTCAAGTGTAACTGGCATTTGATCTACTCCTAATCCTTTATTTTAATTTAGTATATAACGATTATAAGATATTTTTGTGGCTAATGGTGAAAAATTAAACAAAACAATCTCTATATGAAAAAAGGTCCTGTTGTCTCCAACAGAACCCCTTCTAAAATGGCAAAGAGTAACTCTTACCTTACTCTTTGTTTATATACTACAGGAGTGTTAATCGAAATCCAAGGCTCCTTATATTGAGAAATAAAGAAGAGTCATTCTAAAGAATCTTATCATTGTTATAAGTAAAGGAGCAGTTAGCCAAAACTAACTGCTCATCTCCAAGGGGGAACAAGGAGAAAATCTAATGTCATCTATATTATTGACGGAATATTGAGTTTTATTCAGGGGTACGGAAAAGTTTTCTTTTTAACTTAATCCATATCCCACAAACAAAATAATGGCTAAAAACACGGATAATGAAAATGTCAGACTGACTGTTATTATGCTTCTGAGCATTGCTTTCCAGTTGTTTATTTTAGAGAACCCTATCATACCAACAAAAAAAGTTCCTAGTGTTAAAACTAGCAAAACGAATAAAGGATGAAAATATATTGTATTCATAATAGATTCATTCATTTTAGGTGACCATACTTCAAGATATAAAAAGAATAAAGCGACACAAACAAATGAAAAAATAAAAGACCAGAAGTTTATAGTATGTTTCATGATTGCCCCTTTATTAATATGATGTTTTTTACTAAATTTTAGCAAATTATAAATAGAATTAAAACAAAATAATCCTTTTACGAAAAAAGGCCCCGTTGTCTCCAACAGGACCTTTCCTAAAATGGCAAAGAGTAACTCTTACCTTACTCTTCCGCTATATAATACACAAAATACTTAAAAATTTGTAGAACAAGAAATTCCAATATAATTATTTGGATATATAAAATAAATGTGTTTTAACGGAATTGAACATCAGGAATTAAATTACAAATGTTGATTTATCAATGAATATCAATGGTGGGATAGAAAGTGACGATTAATAAAGTAATATTATGATAATAAAATATGAAATATTGCATATTTAATTGAAGTAGAAAGCGAGGAATAACAATGGGACTAGGGAATCGCGGAATGGCTTTTGAGAAGCTTATCAATTTATCGAATGAAATGTATCAAAGAGGGAGAGTGGCGCTTATAAACAAGCGTCCGACTCCTGTGAAGGTGCTAAAAAGTAAAGGTGGCCGTGTATTAAATGGATTCTATGAAGCTAAAAGTACAGTAGACTATGACGGCGTGTATAGGGGACGAGCTATCGCATTTGAAGCGAAGTCTACAGAGAATGCTACACGATTTGATTTAAAGAACATTGCGCAGCACCAGTTAGATTACCTGGAGAAGGCAGAGAAGATGGGAGCAATTTGTTTCTTCCTTATAGAGTTCAGTAAGGATAAGTCAATATTTGTAGTACCACTATCAGTCATTCAATCTTACGTAAGGATGTCCCATCAACCGAAGGGCAAGAAGTCTATACCAAGAGCAGACTTTGATATTTATGGATACTTAGTAGAACAGACAGAACGAGCGCCAGTTGATTACTTACAATACATTGATGAAGTAGTAGCACCAGTTATGTTTGATGGGATGATTCAATTTGATCAGGACCATAAGAAAGTAGCAAATAACATTGAAGCAGCGAAAGGGAAGATGATCAACAAGAAACGTAATTTATTAAAGGCTTAATGGATAGCGGAACCATGCAGAGTGGGTGGTGGGAGCTTCTCGCTATGAATGGTTCACTTATTCAACAAAGAGATAGTAAAATTTCACGTACCTGATGTGAATGTAAAAAGACAAATTCAGAAATAGGGGGATTCCTTCATGGAACAATTAGCATTCTTACCAGTAATGGACAAAGAAATGGAGAAGAAGATGCAAAAGGAAGTTGTCAGCATTCTAAAAGAATACCGCGCTTTAAAAGCACGTTTTGAGAATGAAGTGGAGCTACAGCAAGAGGGAATCAGTCTGTTTCCAGAGATAAGGGATACAAGACATGTGAGTAATATTAAGTTTAAGCAAATTGAGAAAGCACTAAAATACGTATTGGATTATGACGAGGCTGAGATTATTAAAATGAAGTATTTGAATGGAGAGAAGTTAAAGGACAGTTTTATCTATAATGAGTTATCAATGAAGAAGGATCACTTCTATAATAGGAAGAAAAATGCAATTCGAATGATTGCTACTTCATTGGGGATGATTTGAATATAAGGGGTTTTATTGGAATGCTTTCGTGTTATTATTAAAATGTAATATATAATAAAATAGATGTACAGTGTTAATAATTTAATACTAAAAATATGGAGGATTACTAGTGAAGGCGAACTTAGAAACGGTAACAAGATACTTACAGAGTAATGAAGAAGTAATTTCTACACTTTATTGTGCGATAAATCTTGGTTATATTAGTAGATCTGGAATTTTAGCTGCTACAAATAAAAGGTTATTGTTTTGTGCTGACTATATGTTTGGAAAAGGCCTTAAATGGGAATATGCATACACTGAGGTGAATAACTTCAGTCATACAAATGATATAGTTTTAGAGATGTCTAGTATCCCTTTTATCAAAAAAATAACAATGGATTCCGGTGATGATTTTATTGTATTTGATAATTTTTCTACCCCATCAAAAGTGAATTCATTTTATGAGCTAGTTCAATCAAAGATATAATCGTTAAGGAAATGTTATCTTTTTGTTTTACTTAATAGCAAGATTCTTTTTAAGAAAGATGCATCTCATGAAAAATGGGGTGCTTTTTTTATGGAATGAAAAACATCGACAAAAAACCGATAAAATAAGGGGAATTATGCAAATGAAATCGACGGTAAAGTATAGGTACAAGCCCTTTGACAACCGTATATCGAAGAGGATTAGTACACCTATAAGTGAAACGTTCTTATGCGAGAATGTCACGGTAACGTATACCGCATAGTAGGGCGGGCAAGGCGGTACGAACCCGCGTTAAGACGAGAAAACCAATGAATGTATAAAAACGACATATTCCAGTGTGACGGGTGTGAGATAACTCGCATTCGTCATGCTGTTTCTATTATATTTACCATTCAGCTTAGAGGATGTCCTGCTCTCTGGGTTGATAGTGAATATAAGTCTATTACTCTGTTATGCCGGTTCTTGAAAATGGAAATGGGGTGGTTGTTCTTGACTGAATGAACATCGCGTTTCTGGTACAAGGTTGTATACGTGATCTCGTACATTAGTAATTACTCACGATTCTTATTAATGACTAAAACGGGGGCAAAGAGTTCCACTCTTTGTTTGAGCCAACTCTACGGAGTATAAACGAGAAGGTTGCGAGTGATCTTGACCTTGGGAGATCAACTTCTTCCTTTGGTTTTTATTTCTCTCTATTAGATAGGTTAACTATGAGTAAATTAATAAAACATATTTTTTGTATTATTTAATACAAGTATATATAATTATATTGATATTTGTATATTAACTAGTTAAAAATGGGGAAATAAAAATGAAGATAAAATTTGCTGTAGTTAAAGATGAAAATTTTGATTTTACTTTATTAGAAACAAAATTGCTAAAAACTTTTAAAGAAGTGGATAATGTAGCAATAGTTGAAAAGGTTGAAGATAAAATTTTTGAAAAAGATGATGTGCCAACCCATTTAACGGAGATTACTATTAATGTTACAGGAAAGAATATCGGATATAGATCAGTTTCAGCTAGTATATTTATTGTTCTAGAAAGTCTATCAATGAAGCTATTCAATATTAATATTAGTATACATTAAGCATCCATTATGGATGCTTTTTTCTTTGTTATATAAAAATTACATATTAAACATATATTTATACGTTTTGTTCCTACACATTAAGGAATAGTAATAAAAAGATGATACCGATGAAACCGTATAAAAACAAAAAGAATCCTAAGATGGGTAGTTTTTTATGAAAGCCGAGCATAATAAACCTCCTTGGGTATATAAAGGATTATAATATATTGTTGGTCTATTTAGAATAGTAACCATGAATTGGATGGGATTATGGATGATTAAACCAATAGTAATTATCGTAGGCGCTGCTGTGATCTGGGTGGCGTCTTGTTTGTTGTTAAGGAAAGATAAGGGGAAAATAAAAAAAAAGAGCTAATGACCTCTTTTTTGAGATGTGGTAATTAATCGCAGATTGGTATTCCAAGCACTCTTAGAGCTAACGCCACTTGAAGAGAAATCTCCAATCTAGCAATTTCAATACCAGCTACTGAGAGAACTAAAAAAGGTTGTCCATTTACAAACACTACGCAACTATCCATGGTTACGCCTCCTTTCTAGTAATCTACTATAGTATATATATAAATTATTAATATGTAATAGTTTGATTAATGGGTTTAATATAATTGATAGATTAGCCCATTTAAACAAAACAAACGAACACAATGAATGAAAAAGAAAAGCAAGAATCAAATGATTCCTGCTAGGTGGAAAGCTGTGATTAATTGACTGATAGCTGCGACGAACTCAGGTGAAATACTCAGTTCTAAATTTTTAGTTTTAAATTTCATTTCCATAACCTCCTTACGTACTGATAGGCGCATTAGCTGAAGATTTTTGGGTATTCAAGGGTATATACATTGGGAAATTGATAAAGTAACACGGAAATAAGAATGAAAAACAGATGGTTAATAACGTCCCAATTAGGTCTACTCTTTTAGGATTTGTTTTGTTCACATTTTAGACATAATTTAAATCCTTGTTTTATAAGTGCTTCAATGTCCTGTTTACATGTACGGAAAATTAATGGTATTATTAGCTTATAGTTAATTTCCGGACACTTATACGGACAAAGGGGAGACATTAGATGATTCTTGGGTATGCTCGTGTATCTACACAGGAACAAAACTTAGCAAGACAACTCAAACAGTTAAATGATTATGGATGTGATTATGTATTTGAGGAGAAAACAAGTGGGGCAACAACTGATAGGCCAGAATTATTACGCATGTTGGACAATTTACGTGAGAGTGATGTAGTCGTTGTTACTGATCTAACTCGAATTAGTAGGAGTACTCAGGATTTATTCAAGCTCATAGAAACAATTAAAGGAAAAGGTGCATCGATTAAATCGATAAAAGATACTTGGTTAGATACAACAAGTGAAAATCCATACAGCACTTTCCTACTTACTGTCATGGCTGGTGTTAATCAGTTAGAGCGTGACCTAATTCGAATGCGACAAAGAGAGGGTATTGAACTAGCCAAAGAACGTGGTGTTTATAAAGGGCGCCCCAAGAAATATGACGATGATAATCCTAATATGGAACATGCTTTAGATTTACTTGCGAACCGAGAGACGAATAAGTTTACAGTAAAAAAGATATGTGAAGTTACTGGTGTAAGTCGCACGGTTCTTTATGAAAGAGCGAAAGAAAAGGGAGTTATGTAGATTTTAAAGTAGCCAATCCGCTGCTTTTTTATTTTGCATAGAAAAAGGAACCATAATAGGCTCCTTAATTCGATTCAGAAGTTGTGTAGTTCTTCTTGATGATATCTTTTATGTTAATAATTAAGGATATAAGGAATCCAGCAGCTAGGATACCGTTTACCCAGTAATATGTATTTCCTGATGAAAATTTGTTATAAAAGGAATCGACATTATAATATAATAAGCCTGCTGAAATAACGGTAGAGATTACTAACGTACCAAAACTTTTCATATTTTTCACTCCGTTTCTGAAAAATTAGATTCTTACAAAAATTATACAGCGAAATTTATAGATTTAAAATGAAATATAAAGGAATTCCCGTGAGTTGGGGGAATATGCTAGGCAGCGAATCCGCTGCTTTTTTATTTTATAAAGAAGCATTTTAAACATTTCTTATAGTGTTGAATACTTATGTAAATATGGAAAACAGATTTGGTTCTTGGAATGAGGGATCGATGTGGATATAACACATATTATGGCGAGGATAGTGGTTAATGGGAAAGATCTTTCGTTTACTTCAGTTAAGACAACTGCATGGATTAATGGACCTGCGAATGATTTAATTGTTACGACTAAGCAAAGGGTGGATGAGCTTTATCGGTTTATGTGGTCACGGGTGCCAGTTATGCTAACAATGTATTTCCTACAAGGGGCAGACGTAATGAGATTTGCTAGGGTTGCAGGAGTTGATGAAAGCATAACGGGAGAATATATATATCATTTTATTTGGTGATAAAATGAACTTAAAGTAGCCTAACAGCTGCTTTTTTATTTTATAAGGAAAAAAGCCCTATCCGGGGCTAGATACTTTTCTTCATGCCGCATTTACGGCATTCTCTTAAATAGATGAAATTTTTAACGGAACTTTTGAATGCGGTATTTCCACAATTATCACAGCGACCGCTGATTTTGTCAGGATGTTCTGTGTATGTGTATATCTTGCTTAGATCGTACTTTTGTTCAGGTTGTTTATTCTCCATTCGTTTCACCTACATATCAATCTGAATTAATACAGCTTTATCATAATAACATGAAGCGTTCATATAATGGATGTTTTTTTATTTTGCAAAAAAAACCTGCAAACCTGCAGATTCTCTTGATAATGATTTATGAAGTAAGACCCGAAAATATAATACAATGATTTGAAAATGAGTTCAAGAGTGTTTGGTGGTTTAAGCCACTCTATAATCTTTGTTTTTAAGCTTTTTTCTAATATCCATAAATCCTATAATCATTATCGCCATGCATATTAACTTAAGCCAACGAACCTCCTGGTGGTACATTAGCCCAGAGAAGAATTCATAGGCATATAACAAACCGACAATTGGAAATAGCCAAGTCATAAATTTCAAATCTTTTAGATGAAACTTATAATTATTAATTTTTTTCCACATATGTATCAACTTCTATTGTTATGAGGTTCTGTAGTTTTTCTTTTTGAAATCTCGCACGTTGAGGATAAGGAATAGAAGGAAGATAACAGCTCCGATGCCATTAATCCAGTAGTATGTGTGCCCTGTTGTGAATCCGTTATAGAATTCATAGGCATTCCAAATTACAAGAAGTACTGAGCAGACAGTAGAAATCATTAATGAGCCAAAACTTCTCATGATTTTCACCTCGATTCGAATTTTTAAAACTTATTTATAATTTTATATTTAAATGAAAGGATTTACAAGAATAGGAATAAAAAAGAACCCGCTGGAGTTCGGGTCCTTTTCAGAAGTGATGATGTATTCTCGGCTTGGGAACTGAGAAAAACACAAAAATATAATACATCGAGTTTTAGAGAATTTCAAGACCGAATTAGGGATTACCGCGAGGTGGTGAATATAGCTAGGAAACGAAGCTTAAATTGTGAAGTGAATAATTTGTTACTACATTTTGATTTTTACAAAAAATAACCATTTCCTTCAGATTTCAAGAAGGTTTTACAAAAAAATACATAGAAGTATAAATATATGGTAATGAAATGAGTCGAATTTTCATCATGACGGATATCCAGAATATGTTCATTTCAATTTACATGAAATACACATAGAGGAGAGCGATTATGAAAAGGAAAATTGGTACAGCAGTTGTAAGTTTATCTGTTTTAGGATTTGGAATTTTTGGTGTTACTCACGGAAATGGCGGAGGAATTGTTAAAGCTGACTCTGTAGGAGATCATGGAGGGGCACCATCTTATACTCATGGAGAGGGATGGTCTCCGAGTTATGCACATGGACATACAGGGGGAGCGCCGTCCTATACTCATGGGCATACAGGAGCACCAGTTTATGGATATGGAGACTATCCAGCACCGGCCTATAACGTAGGAGATACACCTGCACCTAAGTTAGAAGCTGATGGAGATCATGGCGGAGCACCGGCTTATACTCATGGACATTACCCTGCACCGAAGTTAGGTTCTGAGGGGCATACAGGAGGGGCACCTGCTTATAACGTAGGAGATACGCCTGCACCCAAGTTAGAATCACATGGAAATACTGGAGGAGCACCTGCTAACACAGAGCCTGGTGGAGGAATTTAACTAATTCTAATATGAAAGTTGTAAGTTTTATATAGAAGAAAAAGACTTTGTAATTTACAAGGTCTTTTTTCTTTGTAAAAAAGTTATTCGAAGGAAGAAATGAACGAGTTTCTTCCTATTATATAGAAGGTGGTGGGTGATATGGAGTGAAACAAAAACACGAGTTAGCTCAAGAAGATTACATGCAAGGTATGAAGTATAAAGAACTGGCTGAGAAATACGAGGTCAGTATTAATACAATTAAGTCCTGGAGAAAAAGGCATGGTTGGAATCGAAAAGGGGTGCACCCAAAAGATGAAAAAGGATGCACCCAAACCAAGAAAACAGGTGCACCCATTGGTAATAAGAATGCAGTGGGTAATTCGGGTAACAAGAACCCTAAATGGGGTAATAAGAATGCTCTAGGGCATGGCCCACCAAAAGGAAACCATAACGCTATGACGCATGGATTGTTTAGGAAGATAATCCCGAGTGACGATCCGCATGCAATGGAATTGCTAGATGAAATACAAAACCATACTGAATTAGATATACTATTCCACTCTATTCAACTGCAATACTTCAATATCCTTAATTCACAACGTATTATGCATGTTCGCAATCAAAACGATATGTCAAAAGAGATGATTAGCGAATCACTGAATGGAGACGCGTACACAGTGCAGTTTGCATGGGATAAACAAGCTAATTTACTTACAGCTTATTCGCGCGCTATGACAGCGTTATCCTCTATGATTGAGAGGTTCGATAAGTTAGCAAATGCTGATGATGAGAGACGATTGAAGTTAGAGCAGATGAAAGTTAACATTGAAAAAACAAAAGCTGACACTGCACGTATTAAGGGGGAAGATGGCGATGAGTACGAAGATGATGGTTTCAAAGAAGCGCTAGAAGGCAAGGTAGAGGAAGTGTGGGATGGCCATGACGACGATTCCGAAGCGTAAAAAGAAACCTGCTCCATTCAAATTTAAGCCATTCTCCAAAAAGCAGCTGAAGGTATTAACCTGGTGGAAGCCTAACAGTCCCGTTAAAGATTATGACGGGATTATTTGCGATGGTTCTATTCGTGCGGGAAAAACAGTATCGATGGCTCTTTCCTATGTTATGTGGGCAATGGAATCATTTGAAGGTGAGAACTTTGGTATGTGTGGTAAAACGATTGGATCACACCGTCGTAACGTTATAACGCCACTTAAAAAGATGCTGAAGTCACGCGGGTATAGGGTTAAAGATCATAGAAGTGAGAATATGCTTACCGTTACTAAAGATAGTGTAACAAACTTCTTTTATATTTTTGGTGGTAAAGATGAAAGTTCCCAGGATTTGATCCAAGGAATCACTGCCGCTGGCATGTTTTTTGATGAAGTGGCACTTATGGTACAAAGTTTCGTTAACCAAGCAACAGGCCGTTTGTCTGTAACTGGTTCAAAAATGTGGTTCAACTGTAATCCGGCAGGCCCGTATCACTGGTTTAAAGAGAAGTGGTTGGATCAAAAGAAAGAAAAGAATCTACTGCACCTTAAATTCTCCATGGATGATAATTTGTCATTAGATGAGAAGACGAAAAGAAGATATCATCGCATGTATAGTGGCGTATTCTATCGTAGATATATCAAAGGTGAATGGGCAGCTGCTTCTGGACTTATATTCGATATGTTTGATGAAAATAAGCATAAAGTTCCTACGATTCAAAGGGAGTACGTTGAATATTTTGTCTCTTGTGACTATGGTACGCAGAACGCCATGGTATATGGATTGTGGGGTAAGTGCATCGAAAAAGGTGAAGAAGTATGGTACAAGGTGAAAGAGTACCGTTATAGCGGTCGAGAAACGGAAAAGCAGAAAACAGATCAGGAATACTACGAAGACTTTGAGGGATTTGTAGGGGATTTGCCAATCCGTGGTACAGTAGTTGACCCGTCCGCTGCTTCATTTATAGCTTTGCTAGTTAGAAACAAACGAAAAGTATATAAGGCCCGAAATAATGTCAAAGAGGGTATTGGTAATGTCGGTGTTGCGCTTAACACGGGCATTATTTATTTTAACGACTGCTGTAACGAAACATTTAAAGAGTTCGCTTCTTACATATGGGATGAGAAATCAGTTGAACGTGGTGAAGAGAAGCCACTGAAAGAGAATGATCACCATATGGACGAAACAAGATACTTTGTTAATACAATTATTTACGGACTGCGTAAAAAGAAGAAAAAGAAAAGAGGTGAAGCAGCTTAATGATGAATAAAAGGAAAGTTAGTGCCAAAGTAATTAAGGCGACGGGAACAAGTGCTCAGGTACTATCCCGCCAGCAAGAGAGTGAAAATGAGAAGTATGCTGTAAATGAAATCATTGAACCACCTTATAGAATAGAAGACCTACAGCAGATTAGAGAAAATAGTACGATTCTTGGTCAATGTATTGATGCGTACAAGCGTAATATAGCTGGGTTTGGTCATGAAATGAAGTATAAGCAGGATGATAACAAAGAAACTCCTGAAATGAGGGCGGAGTGGACGTTAGTTGATACTGAAATTATTCCGTTATTTAGCTTCGAAAAGCCATTCAAGGAGATTCTTGAAACAGGCATTGATGATAAAGAGACGACTGGCAATGGTTATATTGAAGCGATTCGTAATTTAGAAGGAAAGCCTGCTGAATTAATAAATATGTTACCGCAGTACATGCGAGTGACTCGTAAAGATGATAACCCCCAAGAAGTTACATACTTAATTAACGGAAAAGAAGTCAAAAGAAAGAAAAGGTTCCGTCGCTATGTACAACGAGTAGGATCAGTAGATACTTATTTCAAAGAGTTTGGCGATCCGCGTTTCTTAAATAAAGAGACTGGTGAGTTTTCCGATGTTTCGTTAGGAGAGAAAAACGCTACCGAAGTCATTCATTTGAAGATTGGTAATGGACCATATGGCATTCCGCGTTGGGTATCGCATGTTGTACACATGGTAGGGGCTAGAAAGGCAGAAGAATTAAACCTTCGCTATTTCAAACAAGGTAGGCATATTCCGATGGCTATATTGCTGAAGAATGGCATTTTATCAGAAGAAAGCGAAGCTGCTCTTACCGATTATGTTTCAAATGTCGAAGGTGAAGATAATCAACATAAATATCTCTTACTGCAAGTTGAAAATGCAGATGAAGGTGTAGTTGGTGATACACAGCCAAACATTGATATAGAGTTGAAATCACTAGCGGATGTATTGCAAAATGATGCCTTATTCCTTGAATACGATGAGAAATCACGCCAAAAGGTACAATCAGCATTCCGTTTGCCAGATGTATATGTTGGTTACATTAGAGACTTTAACAGAGCAACTGCTGAATCTGTGCGTGAGATTACAGAAGAGCAGGTGTTTGAACCTGAGCGTAACAGCTTAGAGTTCATCATTAATAACGTTCTTTTGCTTCCATATGGATTAAAACACGTATATGTGAACCTACGTAAGTCAGAAATTAGTAACACGGAAGATATGGTTAAAACCGTTGAGGTATTGGCTGATAAGGGCGGTTTAACATTCCGAGATATACGTAATATCGCTGGTAATATGCTAAATAAAGAGTTCTCTGACTATGATATTCCTGAAGCAGATCAACCGGTTGCTTTAGTTTTAGAAAGACGTCGTAAAGTAAGTGGTTGGCAAAAAGGATTAGGAGAAACTCTACAGAAGTCAGCTGACAGCAATTCAAATGAAGAACTAGTCAATGTAATGAAAGACCTACGTGACTTACTGGAGTCGATGCAAAATGCAGAAGATTGATAAGCTCTTAGTTTCTCTTAATGAATGGATTGCAAAGGCTGATACGGATGACTTTATAGCTTCATTGCCTGCTGATTTAGAAGTATTGGACATGTTACCAGGATACGTTGAGGAATTTGAAAAAGAAATTGCTAAACTGCTTCGGAAACAGAAGAAGTACCTTGTTGATGGAATTAAGAACTATACGAAAAAAGATGCTGTGGAGAAGGAGATCAAGATAAAGGACATTATTGACTTTGTCACTAGTAGCCTATTTGGGGCGGATACCTTTGCTAAAAGCCTGAGCAAAGCAGCAAGGAAGTTTCTTGATTACACGATGAAAGATATGACAAAAGCTTTTATGGATGCCATTGACCCGGATATCCAGTTTAATATCTTTTCAAAACGAACTACAAAGTGGATTGATAGTTGGTCGGATGAATTAGGTAAGATCATGAAAATTAATTCTCACAAAGCAGTAGAGCGGATTTTAAACGAAGGATTAGAGAAAGGGAAAGGTATTCGTGAAATAGCAGGAGAGCTTGCGAAGCTTCCGGAATTCGACCGTAAAAGAGCGAAGAGGACAGCGCAGACTGAAGTCCTTGCAGCATGCTCCGCTTCTCAATTTGAATCATATTGCCAATCCCCCGCTGTTACAGGGAAGAAGTGGCGTCATAGCGGTGCAAAGAATAACCAGCCACGCGATAATCATGTTGCGTATGACGGCACAACGGTTCCGGTAGAGGAAGAGTTTAAACTGCCCGGATCTGGTGAGAAATGTATGTTTCCTCGTGATAGTTCGTTAAGTGCGAAAGAAAGAGTGAATTGCAAATGTGTTCTTCAGCCTGTAGTAGATAACAACATATTAGGGCTATCTGAAGAAGAGAAGCAGAAGATTAGGGAAGAAACTTTGAAGGAGTTGAGTAGAAAATGAAGACTTCTAAAACTATGCCGATTCATATTTGAAAGGAGGTGAATAGAACAGATGACAAAGCGAAAATTGAAGAATCTACAAGTCTCACACGTTTCTTATGTAAATGCAGGTGCAAATAAACGTGAGTTCTTTTTAACTAAATCTGATGAAAAACCAAACTTTGAAAAAGAAGTACGCGTTATCAAGTCGGAAGATGAAGAGAAACGTTTAGTATATGGAATTGTTTATGAACCTTGCGTTTTAGACAGTCATAACGATTTCGCGGACGAATCAACTATCGAAAAAGCAGCTCATGAATTCATGTTGAAATATCGTCAAATCGATAAGGACCACGATTTCCAAGCGGGTGTTGGTGAAGTTGTAGAATCCTATATCGCTCCTGCTGATATGGAAGTGAATGGTGAGACTATTACAAAAGGTACATGGATACTTGTCACTAAAGCAACCGAAGAGGTATGGGAAGCAATCCAGAAGGGTGACTACAAAGGTTATTCTTTAGCGGGAATCGCTGAAACAGAAGTAATTGAGGAAGAAGTAACGAAAACTGAAGAGAAACAAATGAAGTCCTTCTTCCAATTGTTGAAGGGCTTTTTTAGTGGAGAAAACGTTCAAAAAGGCGAGGTTAGGGATAAATTTAACCAGAATAAACACCGCCGTGATGTTAACGCCTCGTTCTCTGCATTAGAAGATACTTTCTATCAATCGTTATGGAATGCCCCTACTGCTGATGCTATCGACTTAGATCGTATTGAAGCAGCCGCACTTGAATTTGTTGAGATTATCAATGAATTGAAGGACACAGAAGCAGTTGTAAAGGCATGGGAGGAAAAACCTGTTGTATCTCTTGCTGAAGAAGTAGAGAAAGCAGCTAAGAAAATCAGTGTTCCAAACATGGGAGATATCGACGCTGCTATTGAGTCATTAACAAATCTAAAAACACGCGTCACACCTTCAATGGAAGGCGCAGAGAGTGAGGGAAACCATATGGAGTTTAACCAAGAACAATTAGAAAAAACATTAACTTCAGCAGTAGAAAAGGCTGTTGGTCCAATTAAGGAAGAGTTAGCTACTGTTAAGAAACACCTTAATCTCGACGAGGAAAAAACAGAAGAAGATATTAAGGTGGAAAAAGCTGTTGAAGCTGCTACTGCTCCTTTACGTGAAGAGATTGAGGCATTAAAGAAATCTCAAGGTATTAGTAACCAGCAAGATACTGATGTTATCGAGAAAGCAGAAGTTAAAAAATCTGTATGGAATGGCTTACTGTAAGCCTGAAGGAGGAAAATATATATGACACTTAATAACAAAACAATTATTGAAAAAGCGGACGTTACTCTTGCCACATTAGCTAGTGGTGGTTTAATGAATCCTGAACAAGCTGATACATTCTTACGTATGGTGCAAAATTCTCCTACTATTCTAAAGGACTCACGTTTTGTTCAAATGGCTTCAGACACACTTAAAATTGAAAAAATCGGCTTTGGTTCCCGTATTCTTCGCCCTGGAGTTGAAGGTGTACCTTTAAAAGACTCTGATCGCTCTGCTCCATCAACTAGCACAATTACGTTAAATGCTAAAGAAGTAATTGCGGAAGTGCATATTACTTATGATACGTTGGAAAACAATATTGAGGGCGGTAATCTTCAAAATACTATCATGCAGATGATAGCAGATCGTGCTGCATTAGATATCGAAGAGCTAATTTTAAATGGTGATATAGCGTCTACAGATTCATATTTAGCTTTATTAGATGGGATTCGCAAACAAGCAACTTCGCATGTTATAGATTGTGCTGCAGGTGCATTTACTAAAGATGTATTTAAGAAAGCCTATAAAGCTGTTCCTGCTAAGTACTTACGTAACCCTAAAGACTGGAAGTTTTACACATCGCATGGTTTAGAAATTGAATGGAAAGACCAAGTAGCGATGCGACAAACTAACTTAGGGGATGTTTCACTCCAAGGTGGTTTAGCTTCTGCTTATGGTGTTCCAGTAGAGGGAATTGCTATGTTACAGCCATATAATGATGGAGAAAATAATGTATCTGATATTTTATTAACTCCGCCTAAAAATATTGTGACAGGTATGAGCCGTAATATTCGAATTGAGGTAGATAAGGATATTCGCTCTCGGAAATTCATTATTGTTTTAACTGCGAAGGTTGATGTGAAGTTCGAAGAGGAAGATGCAGTTGCAAAAGTTATCAAAGTTAAGGAGTGATGACTTTTGAATTATTACGTTAAATTAATTGTTGGTAAAACATATGACGTCCATGAACGTCTATTTTTATTGGACCAAGAAGAGAAGGTTACAAAGAAAATCTATGATTATCTAAATGGTAATGAACAATTTGAAGTTCGAAAAGATGGTAGTAAAACTAAAGGAGAGGAGTGATAAGTATGGCACTTATTACTCCTCAAGAATTAATAGATTACACTGTACTGCCTGAAGTGAAGAAACGTCCTGTTCCTCTATTGGAGCAGGACATACTTGAGGCAGATACAGAGATTTATAATCTCTCTAAAATGGATTTTACGGATAAGACGAAGCATCCTGAAGTTCCAGCAGAAGTGAAGTTAGCTTGTAAGAAGTTAGCCCAGTACTATGCGTATATAAACACTGATACGAATGCGATGAAGGGGATTAAGTCTGAAAGTGTTGGTGGTGGAGACTATTCTTATACAAAGGATAGCTCAAGTATCACTAAACCTGATGTGCTTAATTTATTAAAGGGATTTATACCTAACTCAGGTAAAAGGAAAGTCACATTTAAAATGAGGACGATTTAATGTCTCTACCAGGATTGATGGTTCACGAATGTGATATTTACCATTTACAGAAAGCAACAAAGCCAGGTAAGTATGGGCAACCAGGAGAAGAAGTGTATTCATACAAGGATACTCCTGATATAGCAGAACAAAGCTGCTACTTTATAGAAGGTACCACTGCTTCTGTACAATCAGTACCAAACCAATTAAACAACCAAGAAATCAGAGTGTTGTTTATGCCAGATGCTGGTGTTAAGCATAATGATAAAGTAATCAAAAAAGATACGAGAGTAACTTACTATATACGCAATCCATTTCCAGTAGTACATCCACTTACTGGTGAGGTTTCACATATAAAGGCCACTGCGGAGAGGAAGAGTGAGCCATGGCTAGCCAAATAACAACTAGGGGATTCCGTGAGTTCAGTGCAAAGTTGAATCGTATGGCAAGCGGATTAGATCGGAACGTTGCGTTATGGCTTGAAGCTAGCGGATTTCAATTTCTAGAAGAGGTTCAAAATCAAATCATTTCATTAGCAGTTGTAGATACTAGGCTTCTTTTGAATTCATTCACAAAAGGAGATGGAGAGAACGTATGGCGCTCTTCTGACGGTGGGTTGATACTTGATGTGGGGACTTCGGTTTCTTATGCTAAGGTCGTGAATAACGGACATCAACAAGTTAGACGATTCGTTCCAGGAAGATGGGAAGGCCATAATTTCGAGTATGATCCACATGCACCTACTGGAATGATGCTAACTGCTAAATTCATAGAAGGCCGTCCTTACTGGGATAATGCAGTTGCTATTTATGAACGCATGTTTCAACGTTCATTTGACCGCCAATTTAAGCAATGGGTACAGAATGGAGCGAGATAATTATGTATGAGCAAATACATGGTTCTATGAAAGCTTTTGTATACGACAGTTTACCTGCTAATACATTTGCTTATCATGATCAAGTTCCAGAAGAACTAGTTATTCCATCGGTATATTATCCGGTTTTATCTATAAATGATGATAAAACTTCAAAAGATCATTACACCTTACTATACACAATGGTAGTAAGATTTTTTAATGCAACGACAGATAAGGCAATGCAAGAAGCAGAAAAGGTTGCTAACAAAATCAGAAGTAACGGTTACACAGTACATCTGCGAAATGAAGATGGTAGTGAATCGTTTGAAACAATATATTTTCGGAGAGTAACAACTGCTCCAAGTGGAGTTGGCTCTGCGCAACTAACAATGATTTTTGAATATCAACAAGCCTATGTAAATTAAGGAGTGTGAAATATATGGCTGAAACACCTGGAACAGTTAAGAACAAAATGTACCGTGGTGATGAGTTTATTATCGCTGCCAAAATAAAGGATCAGACTAATCAATCTGTATTAGTAAGGCCATTTGACCAAACCGAAGACTCTCATAATATTGAAGCTGATGAAATTGAAGCAGAGTCTAAAGATAGATCGTATTCCGATTATGGAAAAAGAAAAGAAACTCGTTCGTTCTCTTGTACGCTAGCAGAAGGGGACCCATATTATCCTGCTGTTAAGGCTGCCATTAGAAATGGTGAATATATGGAGATTTATGAAATTAATATGAGAACGAAAGAAGCAGAAGCTGGTAACTATATGATTACTTCTTTTGAACGTTCTTCATCTAACGGTGAATTTGTTTCTTATTCAGTGGAAGTGAAATTATCTGGATCTGTAAGAACAGAAACACTCACAGAAATTCCTAAAGGTGCAGGTCAGTAAAGGACGGTTTTTACCGTCCTTTTTAAATTTGAAAATAACATCCAATTAAAAGGAGATTGATATAAATGCGTTTTGAAATCGATAAAAAGGAATACGAATTAAAACTTACTTTTGGAAACATCTATGAATTAAATAAAAAATATGAGGGCGGTTCAAACGAAGTTGTAATGGCTTGTATGCAAGGAGATTTAGAGTTGTTTGTTGATGCTATCTACTTCGGATTAATGCATACAAAAGAAGGCTTTACACGAGATAAAGTCATGGAGAACATCGAAAAACAATTTGAAGAGGGAAAAATCTCTCAAGAATTCATTGAAGAACTTTTAAATGAGGTGGTAGCAGAAAGTACATTCTACCAAAAGACAACAAAAAAGTTGAGAAAACAAATGAAGAAGCAGTATCTAGCCAAGAATCCAGAAGCAGCGGAGAACCCAGAGATGATGGAAATGGTAGAGGAAATGTTCGGGAAGGTAGAAGAATAAGAGAATTTACCCGAGAGGACTTAGATAAAATTCAACAAGATGGGTTTAGATATTTAAATTTATTGCCTAGAGAGGTTATGGAGCTTACCCCTCGTGAATTCGAAAATTTGATGATAGGTCGGAATGAGCAACACCTTGATGAGTTGCAAACAAATAGCGTGTTTGCACTTATGATGCGTGTAGCCTATCATCATGACCCTAAAAAGAAATTGAAACCATCTGATTTATTCGACCGAAATAAGTTGAATGGAGAAAACAATCAAGATTTAACGATAGAAGAAAAAATGCAAAAAGCGCAAGAACATATGCAGTTCTTACAAACTCTCAACTTCAATTAGAAAGGAGGGAGGGATTTGACCACACAAGAAGAATTAGTTGTTCAGTTTAGGGCTGAAACTGATCAAATGCGTCGCGAGATTCAACAGATGCGTCGTGAAATGAACGATTTTGTTACATCAACCAGTCGAAGCTCTAGAGAATATCGACGTAGCATTGAAAATATGGGGAATGCTAACAGTGAATATAGTCGTAGATTACGGCAAATGAAATACGAACAACGAGAAGCTATGAAGCCTCATATTGAAGAGCTAAAACGAACTAAACTCGCTTATTTAGATGCTGCTATGAGTATGGCAACATACTCTGGTAGCGCCCAGGATTTAATTGCTCAAGTTAACAGAATTGGTAAGGCAGAAAAAGCTGCGAATGATGAAATTATGAGACTAGACAGAATGAAACAAGCTAGTATTTTGCAAACCATCGGTATGTTGAACAATATGTCTACAACATCAAGTAAACTACAAGGTAATTTACAACGTATGGGTAATCCATTATACAACGTTTCTAGAGGTGCTTTGGCCGCGACTAATGCAATGGAACGATTAGCGAATAGAAGTAGTGCTGCGCAGTTAGCTTTAGAATTTCTTGGGCCTACTGCGAATATGAAGCAGTTAAATGATCAAATTCGTATTATTAACCAATCTGTTATGGGAATGGGACAAGCGTTTTTAGTCGTTGGTGCTGGGGCAGTTATGTTTTATGGCAAATTGCATAAAGCCAATATGGAAATGAACCCTAAATACGCAAAGGCATATAAAGACATGATGGAGTCACTTACTGAAGCTTTACAGCCAATGAGGGATGCATTTGCCGCTTTAATGATACCTATTTATAATTTTGTTAACACAATGGCAAAAATGGTCATCGCATTTAACGAAGCACATCCTACTTTAGCAAAATTCATCCAAGGGACAATGATGTTAGTTCCAGCCTTAACACTCCTATTGCTGCCATTAGGTGCAGGAATGGGATTATTAAAAGGGTATAGAGCGGCGTTTGCTGCTTTATGGATGATTATTAAACCGGCAGTAATGGTGTTAGCCATGGCGAGTCCTGTAGCATGGGCGTTAGCAGCTGCGATAACAGGCTTAGCTTTAGGGTTTACTTATGCTTATAAAAATATAGAACCATTTAGGAACGCAGTAAATAACGTGATAACCGTTTTTAAAGCGTTTTGGCAAGTTTTACAAGGAAATAGTGATGGTGCAGCTAGTATGCTCACTTCACTAGGAATGTCACCAGAGAATACTAGAGCGATCATATCATTTGGTGAAACAGTTCGAGGGGTAATTGAAACAATTAAACAAGTTTTTTCAGGCTTTGCAGTATTCATGCAAGGCATTTTTGCGTTGTTCGCAGGTGATGAAGAAAACGGAACAGCATTATTAAAATCGTTAGGGATGAATCAGGAAACAATTACAACGGTTGTTAATACTGTATCGTCTATCAAGCAGGCAATAAGCGGATTTTTAAGCGAAATCTGGTCCTTCATGACTGCAATCGGAACCCAAATAGCCCAGTTTTGGCTAGAAAACGGCAGTCAGATAAAACAAGCCTTTTCCGATTGTTGGTCTGTAGCGAGTGAAATAATAAAATCGGTAATGCCGATTTTAGTCGCAGTTTTCCAATTTGCGTGGCCGATTATTAAAGAGATTGTGATTGGAACGCTAGAAGCGATACGTGATTTTATACAAGGAATTCTAAAAGTTATACTTGGAATCGTGAAGGTTTTTTCATCCCTTTTTACCGGCGATTGGGCTGGAGTGTGGGAAGGGGTTAAGGAAATTTGGTTCGGAGCACTAGAAGCGATTTGGGGTTACCTGCAATTATGGGGTGCTGGGCGAGTCCTAAATTGGCTTGGTAAATTTGGAAATGACATAGGTCGGTTATTCGGTAAATTTTGGGGAGATATAAAGAAAATTTGGAATGATGCCCTTGCAGATTTATATGTATTCTTCGGTTCAAAATTAGAAACTATAACCCGTCTAGCGCAAAGTTGGGGCGGTATGTTCAAAAATTTCTTTGTTGGAATTTGGGACGCTATTATAGGCGGAATACAAAATAAAATGAATAACGTGGTTTCGGCTATTGGGTGGATACTAGGGCAAGCAGTAAATACAGTCCAGCGTTTTGTAAGTTACTTTTTCACGATTGGCCAACAAATGATTTCTGGTCTTATTAATGGTATTTACAGTTATGCTAATAAACTTATAGACCAGGTTTTTAATATTGGTCGTTCCATAAAAGATACTATTACCGGATTCTTCCGTATCCACTCTCCTTCACGTGTGATGAGAGATATAGGGGTATACGTAGGTCAAGGTTTAGATCAGGGAATGGATAGTATGATAAACCCTCTAGTACGTACTGCGTTAGATATGGCATCTGCTGTTAAAGATGGATTTTCAAGTTTGACAGATTCAATTCAGATGGGTGATATTCTTCCTGGTAATGTAGTAGCTCCTGTGATTCCTTCAATTTCAGGAAGTTACAATGCCCCGTCGTATGTAACTGGTGTTAATTCATCGTCAGATTTCGGGCAACAAGCAATGATTAACTCCCAATCAGCTAATGTCGCAAGTCAAAATGATACTAGATTAGTGGCATCTGCAGTTAAAAATCTAGGTGACAAATTAGATAATCTACAAGTTGTTATGGAAGGTGAAACAGTAGGGCGTATTGTACGGCCTCATGTAAATGAAGGGAATGCAGTCGAAAACACAGTAAGGAGGTATTTCTAATGGACGCACAAATCACAAGAATAAATGGACAAACTATGAAACTATCTGACATAAACGTTCAGGCGCAGGACTTCCGTGTGGGATCGATTGAAATGCGTCCTACCTATATAGATGTAGAGGGAGCGAACGGAAGAATTAGCACAGGATCTACTTATGGGGTAAAGACTATAACCGTACCCTTTTATTTTAAAGCGCAGGATTTACTAGATGTAGCAATAACGCGAGATAAACTATTTGAAATGATACTTAGTACAGAACCTTTCTATATTCGCGAATTACGACGATTAGAGTATCAAAATGGAGATAATCTAATTGTTAGTGGCAAACGATATAAAGTAAATATCTCCTCTACATTCGATATAGATCAGCAACTCAAATATGGATTTGGTGAATTGGAATTTGAAACAGCAGACTTGCCATTTGCTGAATCGATTGGTAAGTCATCAGATATTCAACGTGATGGAATTAGCCCAGGGAGTGGATTATGGGGAGCAGGTATGGGCATTATCAGTGATCCTGCGTCAAGGATATATAAACATAAAGCTCTATCAGGGCAGCGATTTCAAATTTTCAATCCTGGTAACATTCCGGTTCATCCTTTTGAACAAGAATTAAAAATAACAATTAGTGACGTAGCAGGTAGTACAGCGGGATTTATACTTAAGAATCATACAAATCTTAGCACAGCAACAATAACGTCAGCTTTATATATTACAGACACCATTATTTACTCAGGTCCGAATATAGGTAGGAACGGGTTATCCTTTTTAAGGAATACAAAGAAGGATTTCATTGAGCTTGTACCAGGGTGGAATACCTTAGAAGTGTTTAATTGCACCTCAGCAACGATAGAATTTGATTTTAGGTTTTACTACAAGTGAGGTGATTTAATATGTATGTACGTGATTTAGAAAATATAGAGTATATCACACATATAACCTATCTAATTGAAGAAGAATTAAATGGGAATAGCGTGTTTTCTGCAAAGATACCACCTAATAAAGTGAACTTGATATATCTTAATAGACTCTCAGAAATGTGGACTTTAGTTGATGATAATGAAACGGAATATAAAGTTGTTTACCTGAAGAAGCAGGGTGAAGGGCAAACGTTAACTGCTGAGATTAAAGCGGTACCGAAATTTTATGATGACTTCGACAGTGGCCGTGTGTATGAAGAATATAATCAATCTTTTACTGCGAATGCTTGTTTTGCAACCATTTTTAGTGGAAGTGGCTATGCTTATCAATTGAATGGAAGTTACAACTCATTACAATGGGAAGGATTTGGTGGTGGGTCTACCCGACTTGAAATGTTTAAAGATGCATTGAATCGTTATGGGGCAGAATTTAAGGTGCTCGGAAAGGTTGTAACCATTGAACCTCAAATAGGATTTGACTTAAACGTCATGTACCGCCATAGATTGAATGCTTCTAATATAGTTCAAGAAGTTGATGCATCAGGGTTTTGGACATACGCTAAAGGTTATGGTGATTTTACAGAAGAAGATGGATGGCAAGGTGCTAAATTGATTCGTGAGTATATATCACCACTTGCAAGTATCCCTGGAATCGGAGTGCGTCACGCTCCACCTTTAAAAGACGGTCGTATAAAATTAAATGCAACAATGGAAAGCAGTTTAAAAAAGATTGTGAATGAAAGTTTAAAAATTAGCGTAACTGCTGATATACAAGATTTAACGAAACAGAAATACCCGATTGCTCAGAGTGGACTTGGTGATCGGGTATTTCTTATTGATGAAAGAATTGGGTTGGATGCAGAAGTACGTGTTGTAAATCGGAGTGTATTACGTGATTGGCGTGGTAATATACTGGATATTCAATTAACCTTTGGGAATCAAGACATTACCAAAAGGTATCAGTCTAATTTAGATCATGCCGCTAAAACAATTAATGATTTGATAGAGGGGCGAGAAAAGCTCCCAATCAATGCGATGGCAGAAGAGGTTGCAAATATCACGAGTATGATTTTAGGCGTAACAAGTGAATTGGATATCACGCCACAAGGGTTAATTGCGAAGGATAAGAACAATCCCAATTATGTTGTAGTTTTGAATAGTGCTGGATTAGGTGTAAGCACTGATGGAGGAATGACCTTTAGGAACGCGATTACAGGCAGAGGTATTGTTGCAGAACGGATTTTAGCAGGAGAAATTAAAGGTTCTACACTGCGTACTGATAGTGGATCTAACTACGTTCACATCGAAAAACAATTTATACGCTTAATGGAATCAAATTTAACACGAATGTATTTTGGTTATTACTGGAATAAAAATGGAAGAATGCAACCTACAATTTTACTTCATGAGAATATTGATACTAGTAGATTTTCTGATGGAACATTAACAATCTCACAACAAAATCTTGGAAGTTATTATACGGGAAGTATAGGAATAGCAAAAGGGGAAACAGCTCCCGGCGATACGTATTATCCAAGTACGCTTTACCTCAATTCAAATGGAAATACTCATCTATTTGGAGACAATAAGACAACAGTTACCGGTGAAATGGGAATAGATTTTCGTTCATTCCGACAGGTAAGTACTTTTGCAAGTCTTATCCGTTTAGAGGCTTCTGGTAGCGCGGATATTTTATCCGGAAATCGTTTATTTATAAGGGGAACAAACGGAATAACATTCAATACTAGTAGCTTCGTAGAATTTAATTCTCAAGTAAGTACACAAGGAGTAAATATTGCTGGTAATGGCCCGGACGCTTTAGGGACTATCAAATATATGAACGGAAGTAAAGGATGGGGTGCTTATCTTCACATAGGTTCACAAGGATGGGCATTTATTAACATTTCATTATAGGAGGTATTTATGACATATCAATACTTAGGAGTAACAGTAACAATTTCTGAAGACGGTTCAGTAAAAGTACCATTAGATAAATTATCCGATATTGGCGTTAAACCTGGTGATGTAGTTGAGATTTTCTCAGATCATGACCAGGTTTATTTGCGTAAAACAGATACATTTTGTGAGTTGTGCAAAAAGAATGCTCATTTGCATAAGTTAGGCACATTAAATGTGTGTTCTGATTGTTTAACTAACCTACAGCAACAAGCAACGCAAGTATCACAACAATAAAAGAGGTGAAATCAATTGGCAGAAATACTTAAAATAAGAGAAATAACAATTGATACTATGCAGCATAAGGAATTCAATATAAAAGAAGAGGAACTAAAGCTCATCCGGTTTTATCAGAATGATTTAAACTCTGCCAAACTATTAATCAATGTTACTCACGACAAAGTGGTGACAGACTTTTCATCAGCAATAAGTATACAAATCGCATTCTTAAAGCCTGATTGTAAGCGAGTGTTTCAAGATGTACAGAATGTGAATCAAATGCAGGGTAAGTATTATGTTGTTTTAAGTACACAAACTCTGATTGCCTATGGTAATGTCATTGCACAATTGAGGTTCACTTTCCCGAATAACAAAGTAATTGAAACTTGTAAATTCGCATTTACAGTAGATGAATCAATAATGTCTGATGATGCGATGAAATCTACAAATGAATTTCCCGTAATCCAAAAAGCTATTGAAGCAGGAAAGAAGTTTGAAGGTGTAGATATTGACGGGATTATTGCAGCTGGTGCAAAAGCGGATGGAGCAGTAAAAAGAACAGGAGATACCATGACAGGGAACCTGACAGTCCCTAGACTATATGCAGGCCCTTCTCCTGATAAGCAAGCCAATGTTGGTACAGGTAGCTCAGATGTTTACCTTGCTAACACTTTAAGCAAGAAATATCTCCAGTTGAAAGATGATGGGGCTCTTCTTTATAGCAATGTCCCCGTAGCATTATCAGATACAGCTCAGATGAAGAAAATTACCAAGGATAATGGTACTCAGACGATAAGTACGTCTGATCCAGCATCTGACATCTTGTTGATTATTAAAAATGCAGGCGCAGGGATGAACACTATCTACTGCCATGGTTCAGTACTCAATTCAGTTCCTTCAAAGGCTTCATGGAGAGGTATTTCATTTTTAAATGCAGATGGATACGGGCTTGTTCTCGCTAAAGACTTTAAAGGTGGTTTCTTCACTAATTATATTGATAATGGAAATTGGATTGGATGGGTAAAACACTCTGATGACTCTACTACTCAGAATGTAAAACTAACAAACGATGACGGGCAAGCTCACCCTTGTCACAAATTAGACTGTAACGACTTAACTACTGTAGGTAAATACTTTGGCAACGAACTGAAAAACTCACCAGACGGGACTACAGCGTATTACTTAATAGAGACCTTCCAAGTGGCTAACGCTTCTAGTTGGGTACAACATGCCACTAGATGGAGTGCCCCTCAACAGTATTACCGTACAAAGGTTAACACTGGTAACTGGTCTGTATGGAAAGAGTTAGCTGATAAGGATAAAACTGTTCAGAAAACAGGGGATACTATGGATGGCCCTCTTAAGTTTTCAGGGATTAACTTTGTAGAGACAAACGGTTCAGGGCTAATTCAAGGGGGAGGCTCTACAGCTATTCGCTGGAGAATATACCAGTCAGGTAATGGGGAGTTATCTTTCGTGCCTAGTGCTACAGTAGGTGGAGCTGATTGGGAGTGGAATAAAGCATTCAGAATAAAACCTGACGGAAGTGTCTCAACCCCCAAAGACGCCACAATTGACTTAGTTATCACGAGTGATTTCACTCCTACAAGTGGGACAGTTCAGAATATCGTTAGAAGAGGAAACATTGTCACTTTAATGTTGGACGTAACTCGAAATGCCGACTCAACGAATCCTATAGTGACAACACTTCCTGAAGGAGTGCGTCCTATAGGTTCACTCACTACAGATATAGCATCACCAGATGGAACTATGTCGAGATTATTAATTAGATTCAACGGAGAAATCCATTTGGATACTAAAGGAAAACGTTACAGAATACTTCAGACTTTTGTGACTCCGTAAAGAGGAGGAAGTTAAATGACTCAATACTATGGATACTGCTATAACTCTGAAGGGCGATTCATCGAAATGATTCCCTTGGAAGAGAAACCGATTTATGAGAAACAAACCTTATACCGAGAAGAAACGAGAGAGATTGTCACTGAAGAGAAACTTTGTCAGCTACATCAATCCATTCAGGATGGTACTTATATACCATCTCAAGAAGATGGGGAATCAATTAGTAAATACGACTGCCCTAATTGTGTAATGGAACATGTAGAGTCTAAAACTATTAAAGTGCCATACGAGGAAGATGTTGTTATAGGCTATGGTCCTGACATTCCTGCAAATTGCACTTTAGAGGTTTGTCCTGATGGAATTTACTACCCATTATTCAAAGATGGTAAATGGGTTAAAACGGCAGAACCGGCACCTGAGGAGCCAAAGCCTGAGGAACCTTCTGAGCTAGAAAAAATCAAGCAACAATTAGCTGATATTCAGAAAGAACTCGAGGATATCAAAAATCAGAAGCCACCAACTCTTGATGAAACAGAAGCTCCAATAGCGTTTGCAGCACCTATACAAGATACACCAGATTATGAACATGAAATTAATAAAATAAAGCAAGTCATTCCAGATTTAGGAGAACAAATTGTTGATTTAAATAGTAGAATAGCTGATTTAGAGAACAAAGAGCAGGTGTAATTCACTGGTCTTTTTATTTTGAACAAAATACGGCTTTTATAACAAAACGAAGCGTGCTTATAGCAGGCTTTATTATTTTTAGAAAAGGAGTGAAAAGATGGATCGTATTGATGTATTAATGAAAACATTTATAGCTACCTTCGGAGCTTTGTGCGGGTACTTTTTGGGAGGATGGGATACAACATTGAAAGTTCTAGTAATCATGGCAGCTATCGATTATATAACAGGCGTATTTGCAGCAGGGTATAACGGAGAGTTGAAAAGTAAAGTTGGTTTCAAAGGCATCGCCAAAAAGGTGGTGCTTTTTCTTTTGGTTGGAGTTGCAGCGCAGTTAGATTCAGCGTTTGGAAGTAATAGTGCCATTCGTGAAGCCACAATTTTCTTCTTTATCGGTAATGAGTTGTTATCTCTTTTAGAAAATGCAGGACGTATGGGAATTCCTTTGCCATCTGCGCTAACAAACGCAGTTGAAATTTTAGGTGGTAAACAAAAACAAGTAGAGAAAAAAGGAGAGGTTGAATGATGAGAGTATCAAGCCATGGAGGACACAATGCTATTGTACCAGGAGCTAACTGGGGTGACCGTAAAGAACATCTAATGGATCGTGAGTGTAATAAGGATTTCATTAACAAGTTGCGCGCCCTAGGTCATTCTGTAGAGGATGATACTGATGATGTGGGTCGCACAGCGAGTACTATCGTAGGTAACCAAGTTAGGAATATCAATGATAGACCTAATGACGTAGGATTCGCTTGGCATCTTAATGCATCTAACGGAGAAGGTCACGGAGTAGAAGTGCTTTGCTACTCTTCAAAGGAAGCGCCTATGGCAGCTCGTATTTCAGCAGAAATTGCTAAGCGTACTGAATGGAAAGACCGTGGAGCTAAGATACGTCCAGACATTGGAGTAATTCGTTCAAGTAACTGCCCATTCTTTCTTGTGGAGGCAGGTTTCATTGATAATGATTCAGATATGGCCAAGTGGAACGTGGACGCAATTACTTCAGCGGTAATCTTTGCTTACTTTGGACAAGAATGTGGAGGAACAAGCTCAAGTGTTGCACCTGCTCAACCAACTAAACAGAATATCATCCAAACAGGAGCGTTCTCACCTTATGAGGTACCTGACGTAGCAGGAGCACTTTCTTCTTTGAAGATGACAGGTACGTTTCTACTTCAAGGAGATGGATTAGCTTTCGTAGTAACAGATCCAACGTCAGATACCCAATTAAAAGCAATGAAAGAATACCTTGACCGTAAAGGTTGGTGGTATGAAGTTAAGTAAAAATAAGAGCCGATTCTAATTCAGGAGTCGGCTCTTATTATTTTAACTATGACAACAATTCCTCTACTCCGACACCATCTATTAACAATGCTTTTAATGAAGGAGCTATTTTAATTGTTTCTTCAATATCTAAATCTCCAAAATCCACTGTATATAATCCGAATCCTTCTTTTCCATCTACATATAATAATGCTTTTCCACCTTCATCATCACCGATTGCCAGTGAATCTGGTATATATTTTTGAATATCATGTGCTTCATTCATCTCTATGCAATCATTAGGGCTCCAAATACGTATGTAAAGTTCATTTTTTACATTAATCTCTGCATTTGTACAATGTTGGATTACTTCTAAATAATCTAATGGTACATCTATTGATGAGAATTTTTGCAATTCTTGAATGGCCTCTTTACTCGCTGGTGATTCCTGAGCTTCTAATGTGAAGGAATCATTTAATTTTTCTAGAATATTCATTAATAATCAATCCTTTCATACTTTACTTTTAATTTATCAAGCATTTTATATTGTTGTTCTAAAGTTTCTGAAATGTTTTCTTTAGAGAATCCTGCACGTTCAAAATCAGATACTAGATTTTTTAATTCATCTTGTAAAGTAGAGCTCCATTTTCCATTACCTGAACTTAAACGCTCATCACGTCTTAAATTCTGTGCATTAGAAATAATGGTGTGAGGTAATCCTTTTCCTGTCTCAATAGTCACTGTTGGTGCTAGCTTCGGGTCATATCCGTACTTACCTAAATTTTCTTTTGCCCATTGTTGCTGTAAGCCGTGATGTGATTGTAAATTACCCCCGTTTGGTCCTCGACCCTTAGGCTTAGGCATGGAATCACGATGTGTTTTATTAAATAATACATAATTTGGTTTTGCGCTGGCTGCAGCTTTAGTAGCCTCAACTGCCTCAGTGGTCATTTTTACACCTTTTCCAACTTTAGCGAGTTTTCCAAGAGGTGTGATTCCAGCTACTACCATTCCACCTGCAAAAATTCTATCCCAGGTTGAAAGTTTTTCGCCAGTAGATGGATCGACACCATCCCAAGTACGTCGAATATCATACTCACCAGTTAATTCACCAGTAATATCTCGAGCGAGTTTACCACTATCAAATCCTTTTTCTTCAGAAGAAGGCTTACCACACATTGCACCTTCTTCTATTGTAACATCTTGATTATCTGTGTTACGGAATTTTTCGGCAATTCGTTTCAAATCTTCTTCCACTTGTATAATTGAATTGATAGATGTAAAAGCTTTTGGTCTCGCATCATTGAACATTTGAACGAATTGTTGATTAGAGGCACCAATCCATTGAAAACACAAATGATCTATTTCATTACATAAATTATTATGTATAGATTCTAATGCGATTCGGGTATTACGAGCACGATTAGCAACTTCTTCTAGCATTTCAGGTGTCACTTTGATTTGAACCATTTCTTTCCTCCCTTTCCCAATTAAAATTATGAGATAAAAAGAAAAAAATGTAAATACAGAAACTTTAGATTAGTATAATAATATTTATGTGAAATAAGGAAAATCTGCCCTATTAGATTATCTTTTTATTTTGCATCAATAATATCGATAAATTTCAACGTCATATTATTGTAAAATGCATCCGTACACATTATAGATTTATTCAGCGGATCAATATCAACGACGGTCATATAGTTAGTAAGTAAAAAACCACCTTCGTAATATGTAATTAATATCTCTTCTTCAGAAAGTAACGAACATAATAGCATGTTCTCAATAAGTTCTTGTTCATCCTGAGTTAATGTAGGTCGTTCTACCTTTGTCTTTTCTTTAACAATTTCACGGATACCAGCGAATTGCTCTGGCATCGCTGCGAATGGAGTCCATTTAACCATTCCTCTTCCCTTTGGCATATTAGCGTTGTTCATGCTTTATGTCCCCCTAACAATGTGTTTCTGTATCTTGCTGTTGCACTATTTGTATATGAAATTCCTCGTAATATGCTGTTCTTACCAAATTTAGTGCGTATTTCGTCCATTACTTTAGTTAGTTTCATTTCTTTTTCTCGTTGTATTACATTATCGAATAGTGAGATTTGTTCTTCGCCTTCATTGATTAAGTTATTTAAAGAAACATTGATGGTTCTAATGGGTTCCCCAGTATAAAACTCATGTAAAAAATATGTACAAATCTTATAAATATCCATTGTTAAATTGGTTGGTCGGTTCATAGTGTGAGTTTTTCTGAAACCACCAGTGTAATTTTTACTGTAACCAATAGAAAAATGAATAGTTTGAGCTAGTTTGTTTTGCCTTCGCATTCGATAACAAACTTCCTCGATATGTTCCAGTAGAATAATTGGGAATTCCTCTATGGTGTAATCACGCATGAGTATTTGACTTTTACCAATAGAAGTTGTTGCTGGAACGTATTTTTCTGAAATACGGCTAAAATCAATGCCGTTGCTATGTAAGTGTAATTCTTCGCCAATGACTCCAAAGCTCTGTTTTAAATATTTGAGTGGATATTGTGCCAAGTCTCCGATTGAATGAATTCCTTTTCGGTTTAACTTCGCTTCTGTTTTCCCTGAAATCCCCCAAAATTTGCTGAGTGGTCGTATTGGCCATAATTTTATGGGTACATCTTCGTACTTCCAGTATGCTATACAATCTTTCGTTTTCTTTGCTTCCACATCTAAGGCAACCTTGCTCATTAATGGGCTTGGACCAATTCCTATCGTGCATTCGATTCGAGTCTTTGCATATATTTCACGCTTGAATTTCAATGCAAATTCATACGGATCGTTAGCAAATAAATGAATACTATCCGTAATATCCATAAAGAACTCATCGATGGAATATTGGTGGAAATCCTCAATAGGTACGTATTGTAGAGCCAACTTAGTGATGAAATTAGAGCATTTTATGTAAGTACTCATAATTGGGTTTACCACAAGGATATCTTTACGATGTGGTATTTCATACAATCTCGCCATTTTCTTAACGCCTAATGTTTTTAATGGTGGAGTTGCAGCCAATACAATTGAACCACTCCTGTTCACATCACCAACTACAGCTAACTTTGTGTGCAGTGGATCTAAGCCCATTTTGATACAACTGACTGAAGCATAAAAGCTACGAAGATCTACACATAAAACAATTCGATTTGGCAATATTGAATAGTCATACACCGTTATTCCCCCTAAATAACAGAACGTTAGTTCTTATTATATACGAATGTATGTTCTTTTATGAAGAGGTTTTTTCAAAAAAAATAAAATCGAATCAATATGGTCGGTTTTGAGTCAGTTATTTTTCTAATCAAATCAGTGTCCTATCCAATTACATCCGCTGTGGCGCTATGCGGTGGTTTGTTTATAATGATTGGTAGCCAGGAACGGGGATTTTCCCTTATATCAAGGGCAGGGATTGGTTATATAGTGGTTCAATATGCGATTACTTTTTGAAATTGCTAAAGCTATATGGCTATATTTGTGAATAATTGTAAAAAAATATAAATTCCTTCTTTTTCTAATTTAAAAATAGTTATATAATGATTCTTGGAATGGTATTATTGACGTTTAAAATTAAGGGGAGAGAATAGTAATGAAAAAATTAATAATTTCTGGTGTATGTGTAGCAGTATGTGGTACAACTTTTTTTGCAAATAACTCTATGGCTGAGACATCAGGGAATACCACAAATCAGGGAATACAAGCAGCGAGTGCTCAAAATAGTAAATTTATAGATGTGCCCGATTGGAGTTGGGCATATAATGAAATTAACTACATGGTTGACCACAATATAATGTTGGGATACCACAATGGTTATTTTGGAGCTTTAGAAGAAATAACGCGTGAAGAATTAGCGGCATTCTTATATAGAACGGTGGAAATTCCCGATTATGATATGTCACAGCCGCTTCCTTTCAATGATATAAATGATTCAATGTTTAAAAAGGAAATTGCAGCAGGATATAAAAGTGGAATTTTCTCTTACGAATTTAATGGTCATTTTAACCCAAAAAGAATCGTAACCCGAGCAGAACTTGCTCAAACTTTCGTAAACGCTTTTTGGTTAAACAAGAAGTTTGATCATCAATTTAATGATATGCAAGGACACTGGGCTAATGAAGCCGTAGAAATTTTATATAGTAATGGTATTACTGGTGGTGTAGGTAATAATAACTTTAATCCAGACGGTACAATTACGCGTGAACAATTAGCAGTATTTCTATATAGAACTATTCCAATATCCATCAAAGATCTACGAGATAACGCTAAGTAAAAATAATTAAAAGACTGACTCTTATGAGTCGGTTTTTTTATTTGCAGTTTTTTTTACTGCTGGTTCTATCATATTCGTTATGGCGTTATGCAGCGGGCTATTCATGATGGTGGGTAGCCAGGAACGGGGATTCTCGCTAATAAGCCGTGCTGGGATTCGTTATATAGTGGTTCAAATGATTCCGTTGTTTATGAGACTGCTTGTTGAGATTGCTAAAGCTATTTAGTTGTCTCTAACCAGTATTGTTCTTTATATAAAAATAACTGTTTATCGTTATTAACAAACAGCATATCTTAACTAAACATTCGAAATTAACTGTTTTATATTTCTAAAAATTCTATATATTTACAATAATTATTTTTAAAAATATGATTAGGTGGTAAGCTATAAAACTATAAAAAGGGGGATTTTTTATGTTTAAAAAGTTAATAATAGGAACACTAGTAACTGGTATTGTATTAACTGGAGGAATTGGAGCTTCGGCAACTACATTTGAATCAAATTCATTAGCTGATAGTAAAGTAAAGAAAGAAATAGCTAGATATGACATTAAACTTGAGGTAGGGGAGAAAAAAAGAGTATCTGGAAGTTGGGCTTATTCTGAATTTGGAGACGGAAGCGTTTTTGAATTAACGATAGAAAACGGAAAATATTATGTTAAAGGTTTAAATCCAGGCACGGGTGGTATAGTAGTAGATGGAAAAGGAAAATCAATTCTAGTCACTGAATAACATAAGAAATAGCATACTTAAGTTAAAAGCTCTGTATAATCAGAGCTTTTTTATTTGCAGGAATTTCTCAACCATCATGGAATACTCTCACTAGGAGGTGTTGTGACGCTATGACGGACGAAATTGTTTATTCTGCTAGTGAAGTATACAAACGACTAGGAATAAGTGATAGCACCCTTAGAAAGTACATGGAAGTATTGCAACGTGAAGGATTCGTAGTGAAGAAGGATAATCGCGGCAGACGCCAGTATACAGACAGTGACATTATGGTTATTGAGAAATTAATCGAACTGAGTAAGCATGACGGTATGACGCTAGAAAAGGCAGCGAAGATGATCGCGCAGCAAATAGAAAAGGTTAATCCGGATCTGATTCAAGAGGAAGCTGAGGAAACGGATTTAGTGCCATTCCACATTAAACAGCAATTACAGGAACAGTACAGCGTTATGGCGCAGGAAATGAATCAAAGCATGTTAGCGATGGAGAAGCGATTGAGTGAGCAGGCGAAGCAAAGTAACGAGGAAATCAAAGCGAGTGTAGAAGCACACAATGAGCGAGTGGAAAAACGATTAGAAGCAAGAGATGAGACGCTTATGAAGACACTACGTGAGATGCAGGAAACGAAGAGAATGATGCAGGAGTTTCGGGATGAGGTTGCAGCTGCGAAAGAAAAGAAGCCGTGGTGGCGTTTTTGGTGAAAGCAAGTAGAGGGACTACTGGCCAGTGGTAGTAATGTATAAAAATAGAGTTGTAGAAAAAGAAAGAGTGGATTCCTTGTGAGAGTAGGGATCCACTTTTTTATATTTAGACTATATGTAATTACCCTCTTGAAGCAGTCCTTCTTAAAGACTTACCCCTTTTTTTAATGTATATAAAGTGGCTATCTCTGATAAAGATTAATAAAAATCCTGCTGTTTCTAAGAAAACCCACGGCGTAAGAATATGATTTCCTATAATAATAAAGCCTATTGTTGTACTGATAATCAACCATAATCCTAATGAAGTACATTTCTTGAATTTTATCACGCCAGCCAATGCGATTAAAATAACCAAACAGCTTAGAATTATTGCAGAAAAAGGCACATCTTTTGTTTTTATTTCATCTATCAAGAAGTAGATAGACATTATTGCAAAAAATCCTGCAGTGATTTTTCTAATATCCTTACCAAACTTGAATAAAACAATAGTCATCCCGCACGCTGCCATAAATCCTACGATATTCATTTGAATTTTATTACTGATAATACTACCTTCCATATAAAGATTAGCTGGAAAGTATCTTTCTGCAATTTCGAAATAATGTTCTAATGGGTATTGAATTAGTCGATAAGCGAACCAACCAATTACAAATAATACAAACATCTTCCCTATCAAGTAGATAGATGTAATCATATCAACAATATCAAACGAATCTTCGTAGGATAAACCACGATAATCCAGCTCTGATTCAATTTTTCTAAGTAAATCGCTATCATACGTATTATGATATAATTCTATTAATTCAATATCCGTTTTGTTACGTAAATAATCCATTTGTTACACCTTCTTATTATAATTATTTCTCCTAATAAAAACATTGCATTCTAACATATTGTTATTAATATGTAAATTTCATAAATGAGATGCCATATTGAACTTACATAAATATCCTATTTGTTCAAATTTGTCCTTGCTGATGGTACTATTAGGATAACGGAGGAATATTATGGGATATCTTAATCAGCTTTATGTAATACTGTATTTTATAATCGGCATTGCAGTATTCTCATTCTTCAATTCTGATTCACCAAAAACTAAGGATAAAAATCTAACATTCATAATGGTCAGTTTAGGGGTAAATCTATGCACAATTCCAGTGGCCTTATTTATAGGTGTGATGGCAACAGACTCACCATATAGTACGGAACTTGATTTTTGGGGAGGATTTCTCTTCATTCAGGCAATACCGCTCCTCATACTGCTTGTAGCTTTGATATGGTGGTTTATCTGCAAGCGCAAAGAAAAAATCGACACATAGAATTTTAAAATGACTTCTGCTAACGAAAAATCTGTAAATGAGCTAGTTGTAGAGGTTCTGGTAAGAGGTCGCATAAAAAAGAAGTATCCTTAATGAAAAACAGGGACACTTCTTTTTTATTTATTTATTCTCTAACGTCTCATATAGGCGTTTATACATGTCTTTATATGCTTTAGAATGTCGGTTGACTAGTTGGGAATCTACATAATGCTCAACAAGCATGTCAATGATGTTGTTAATTGATGTTTTATCCATACCTTCTTGCTCCTGTATAAATGGTTTAAGAGTATTTAGCTTTAGCAAAACAGCAGGTGAAAGTTTTGCTGTTTTAGATGGAACTAAACGTTTATCTGGTGTTTGAATTTCCTTTTTCGTATTAGTTTGATCGTTTTGAATAGTTAAATCTGAACTTTCAGTAATAGGTGTCACAGTTACTACAAAAGATTTACTTTCATTCTCCAAAGGTACCACTCCCATTTAGTTTTTTATCTTAAATTGTTAAAACTATTTATCACTTGTATAGGTAACGATAATGTTATTATCTGATGTTTTACCCGTGTATTCAAGTGAGTTAAAGAGCTGGGAATAAGTAAAAATATATCAAAGAAAAGTGGAAATATAGAAATATCCCTATTTCTAAATAGGGATATTTCTATATTTTTTAAACCTCTGTTAAAAGCTTGAATTTCCTTTTCTGATCAGGTGTTAGCTCATTTTCTACATAACGATCTATAAGTAGATCGATGATCTCATACGTGAATTTTGTGTTCGTAAGCTTCATTAATACTTCAAGTTCTTCTTTTGATTGATTAGAAATTTTAATACTACCTTGTTGATTTTTAAATTTCTTTTTCGGTTCAGTTTTTTCGTTTCTTTTTTCTTTTCGAGTTACTTGTTTTTCTTCTGTCTTAGGTTGAGAAGGAGCAGCTGGTACTTCGTTATTTTCAACTACAGTTTGTCCTTGCTCTGGTACATAGGGTTCAGTAGGTTCAAAGTTACTTTTCTTTCTACCTAACAAACCAGGAGTTCTCGCCATGTTACACACCAACCTTCATTTTTTCGAACATATCAATACGAGACAACAATTCATCACTAATCGTTTCGTATAGTTCAATTACATTCATATCATGTCTATCTTTTTCAGTAATACCATTCACATCAAATCGTTTAATACGTTCCATTTGAGGGACAATGTTTTTGAAGAGATTTTCTTCGCCGAAAATTTCACGAGCATTTTCCATAATGTATTCGTCAACTTTACCATTGTTTTTTAATAGGACAGGAAGAACGCCAACTACTTCAATATCAAGATCATATTGTTCTTTTAACTTGATAAGTTCAGTAATATAATTCTCGGCACCAGTAAGAGAACGTTCTTGTGTTTGCAGAGCAATTAGAACATAATCAGAAGCTACAACTGCATTTTTTGTAACTTCTAGCGACATAGGAGGCACGTCGATAAATATGTAGTCGTATTTATGCTTTATCTTTTCAAGTAATCCCTTAAAGTAATGATCTTCTTCAGCTTCCGAAGAACAATTTTTATAAAGGAATTTTGCGAAGTCCTGAAAATCAACGTAAGAAGGTAGTAAATGTAAATTCTCCATAATTTCCACTTCTAAGCCGTCTAGGTTTCCCTCTTGTATTCCTTTCATTAATGTTTTTTCAACAGTAACAATTTCATCAGGATTAAGAATGGATTTTGTTAGCATCAGAGATTTTGTTGCGTTACTTTGTGGATCAAGGTCAACAAGTAATGTACGCTTGCCCTTTTTAGCAAATTCATAAGAGTTCAATACAGCATTTGTGGTTTTACCGACTCCACCTTTGTAATTACCTACCGTAATTGTAATAGCCATTTTTAACACTCCAGTTATAGTTTTTGAAATTTCCCTATATCCCTTTATAGAAATAGGGAAAAATAGAAATAGGGAAATAGGGATATTTCTAACTATAGAAATAGGGATATTTCTATATCTTTAAAGAAATTATAACAATGATATTTGGGTTATGCAATAGAATCATAGAGTTAGTAATTAATAACAAAAAACGTTGGTATTAAAAGCTTCTTTTGATGTCTGAAATAGAGAGAGTTAAGAAATAAATATGTAATTTCGTAGAGAAGTTAGTAGACGAAAAAACAAAGAAAATAGGGAAATATAGATATAGGGAAAAGGGGAAATATCCCTATATCTATAAGTGGAAATAGGGAAATAGGGAAATAGGGATATTATTCGTAAAGTGCGCAAATTCGCTGTTTACAAAGGGTAATGCTTGTTGTAACGTAGTACACAACAAGCACCATTCTACAAAACAAAACACAATTTGATATTTTACATAAATGAAGATCATGAAGATCGATAGAGCAAAATTAAAAACAATTGAATATGAACACAAAACAAAAAGCCACTCCCGTATGCTAATGGCTACCAACCTTTAGCGGGAATGACTCTTCTAGCTAGTGTACCACCACTTTGCTAGAAATTAACTGTATTTACCCACAGTGTTAACGTTTAAGTAGTGTACCACCACTAACCTTAAACAACTATGCCTTTTCACGAGGCTTCTTTGATATACCCATTTTATCATTGTTTGGATAAATATCAACTAGTAAATACTAGTTTTGATTATTTAATAGTCCAAAAGATATATAACGGGCATCTCTAATCCTAGAAGTCTTGTGATTGTACAGGCCATTTAGGAATTTGGGATGCCTTTTTGTTTTTGTTCGCGTGGAATTGCCTGAAACCACGTAAATAAAAACTGATAAGCCGTAATTTCGTGCTGCTATACATATAGGAGGAACGTGTTACGTGCGTGGCTAGCTGTTGGTCGTGCAGGGGGTACAAAGTATACGCCTACAAAAACAGCACCCCTCATTGGAATCCTGTTCTTCTGGTGAGGGAGGGCGAGAACTTGCCCAGGGACGATTCTCTAAAAGGTTCGGGTGGTTATCGTTAGCATTACGGTGCTAGGGAGTACATTCAGTTTGTCGTGTAGGGACGATATTACAAGGACAAGCCATAGTAAAAGGATGTATGCGGTGAAGATCGCTGAGTGAACAGGGTCTATACATACGGATACCTTATAAGTGACCGCATGGCGAAAACAAGACGCTTATCCATCTATTTTGATTGATTATTTTTTTTTGTAGTCTTTCAAAGTAGGGGATAAATCTGCCTTCCAGCCGTGTTCCTTAATCGTTCCCACATGATAAAAACCCTTAAAACCTTTAGTCAAGCTTAATTGTGAAGAGAAGATGAAAAAATATGAGATTGTTTAAGTCCTGGGGGATCTACTCACTAAGATAGAGGAATAAATAAGTGATTTAAGACTTACTTAGCTAGAGGATAAGGGGACGAATGGTAGAATAGTTCTTATCGTAGAATTTGGTTTTACACATTGGATATAGTACGTGAAATTTTTATTGGTTAAACACTAAATAAAGGATGTGACTTGAACTTTGAAATCTATTTCGTTTGAAATCCCTAAAAAATTTATAAATTCTATTTCAGCTAAACCTGGTAGTGAATATCCGTATTATTGGCACATTAATATACCGTTGTTGCCTGCTTTTTCGGTTACACATTTTTCAATACAAGTAGATGCGCAGGTAACTTTTTCAACTCGTAATGATAGAATACAAGGAGATTATTTGATAGTGGAATCAGAATCTTCTTCTAGGGTTTTAAATAGTATTTTAAGGGAAAATGAGAATGTTATTGTTGTATTATATTATCATGGTATAAGAGAGTATAGTTTATTATTCCCTTGGATCACTGATATAGCTTTACGAGATCGCATTGGATTATTTTATGAAGAAGCTGATAAGAGTTTTGAAACAGAATCTTGGCTTTCGTTAGCTTTAATGTGTGGTGGAGTTTTTGAAGGGATGTTATATGGGTTATTACAGCCTTCTACAAATAATCATACTTTTTCTAAAATGTTAAATTTGGCTAAAGAATCAGGGATTTTAACTAATAATCAATTTGCTATTATGGATAGAATAAGAGAATTACGAAATTTGGTTCATGGTAATAAATATAACTCCTCTTATATTTCAAGAAGAGAAGCAATGGATATTAGAGCGACATTGGATCAAATAATTAAAGATGTAAGTTTACTTAAAAGTACTGTGAGTTCTTAATCATATGAAATCATGAATTTAATAACAGTTTTATTTTTTTGTTATGTTTTTTAATATATTAAGATTATCGTATTCATGTACAAATTATAGATTTTGTGTTATATTATACCAGTAATGTTAGTTAAATGAGTGTGATTATCAACCTACCTCTGGTAAGTTAACTAAAATCAAGCAACATATAGAGCTTGTTGATTTTTAGTTCTTATTGGAAGGAGGTGATACATGTGAAAGAATTGATAGTGACTTTATTGTTGTTATGCGTTGAAAGGTACATTCTTGAACCTTTCGTTGAGTATATAGAACAAGTAAGTTTGAGTTTATCTATTTTTACATATGTAAAAACCACTCAAGCTATTGACGTAGCTGTAGAGTGGCTAAGGGTACTAAAAATAGTGGCTTTTAGCTATGTTCCGTTTACTCACTGATAAGTGAGCATTACATATGAAACAGGGTGTCTCTACCACTCTGTTTCTTTGCTATTTTATCTCTGTCTAGTTTATATTATACATTCATTTAAAGAATTTTGCACTTTTTATAGAATGTGGGGGAGGAATTGCTATGAAAATCGATTTTCTTAAAATGTTTATAAAATCAACCATATTATTTGTTTTAGTATTATTTATAGCAGATAAATTTTTAGATTATAAAGGTATAAAAACAATGGTTTATGCAGTAAGTTTAGCGGTAAGTATTCCGTTTGTTAGTCTAGGAATAGATTATCTTAAATATTGCCTTAGGGAAAAACACGTTTAAAAATTAATTTAACGTGTTTTTTTAGTATTATGCATAAAAGAAGACACCCTAAGGTGCCTAGATTTAACTCGAATGATATTATGTAATTTTAAATTTTAGGGATAGAAAAAGGATAATTTTTAGGTATTATTCCTATTTCTTTGGCGAATATAATTAGATCAGGATTACACTCAGGGGCAATAAGTTTAATCATTTTCATGGTTATTCCCGTTAGTAGTGTTCTTGTGTATTTAACCATTTCATCAGATATTCCGTTTCTTAGAGGTTTGAGTGCAAAGTCATCTTTCGTTAAATCTTTATTGTTAGATGCACTCAATGAGTGATAACCGTGAGCTTCCATTGATAACAGGCCATAAAGAAGGGAAATTTCATCATCTGCTACTTTATCAACAAGCTTTTTTATTGATGTTGGTCCATTAAATAGGGAATGCCATTTAGGTTCATATTTTGATTTTTTATTAGTTCGTTCCCATTCATTTAGTACTTTATTAAAACGTCCCTGGTTTAATATTAATTCAGATTCTTTAATATTAAGTTCTAATTCTTTTTTATTTATAGGTTCATCATTAAAATTTAACTCTAGAGAATCTTTAGCAATCTGTAATTCTGATTTTAAAAAGCAAACATAATAAGAGAATGCCCTATCTTGAATCCATTTTTTTTCTTGGAGAATGTACTTTAGAGCTAAGACTGTTTCCATTGCAGATCTTATTAAAATTCTACCTGGTCCTTCAAGTTTGTGATCAGCCAAAATATAAATGCCGTCAACTTGCTCCAATAATTTTCTGTAAAGAGAGAGAATTATTTTATGCTCTATTTCCAAACCGTTTTTTCTTTCTATTTTTTTTAGAGTCTCTTCTCCGAACTGGATGCTTTTACTTAATACTTCTAAGTATGAATTCATAAATGCTATATGCCCTTTCTATTAAGATAATAAAAGCACCGATTAGAATGCCTTTGCTCCTTATCCAATAAATTTCATAGATTAATTATATGATGACTGTTTTAACTTGTTAATAATTAATTCTAATATGTTAAAACGATATAGACAGGAATACTAGATATTATAGGCGTTAAATCATAAAGAAAAGACACCCAAAGGTGCCTTCCTCCAACCTGAACTATCTTAATTTTAATAATATGTTAAGGAATATCGGTCATTGAGAAATATGATTCAAATCTATATTTCTCAATCATTATAAAAAGCGTTTTAATTTTTAATTACATTTGAGTGATTACTTGTGTAGTGTTCTCTATATAGTTCGGATGTTAAATTTAAAAAAACGGTAACAGATGTTTTTAATAGGGCCATATAATCTTCTATCATTTTGTTCGAAATATATAATGAATTACTATGAATAACCTTATTCCTAATTTTTCGTAAGTCATCCCATAAAGCGTAAAAATCTTTGTCATACTCTCCTATATATTGTTCTAGATTTTTAGCTCTATTAGCATCTAAATATCTAATTTTCCTATGGAGCGATAAAAATTCATCGCTATGTTCTTTTATTTTTCCGATTTTAATTGCATCTTTATAGTAAAGATTAAATAGTAATTCAATAGTAGAGGCTATTAATATTACTATAGGCTTCCTATAAGGTGTTTTTATCAAAGGGAGTGAAGAAACGATACTTATCGCTAAATCAGTTGGATAAAATTGTACTAATTTGTCTTCTAAATTATCAATCACTCTTGATTTAACATCAATACTATATTCTACTTCATCTTCAAGTAAACTATCTAATATGTGATAGATTGTGGTGTAATCTTCTAGGGATAAATTTTCATGAGTACCTTCAATTTCATTAAAAATTTTGTAGGTGGATGTTAAATTTTTAGTTAAATCATTCTTATTTTGATTGTATAGTTCTTGAATAGTTTTTATGAAATCATTTACTGAAAAATGGGGATAATAGCAATATTTTAGCCTCTTTTGAGCCCCACAGAACGTACATTCAACACCATCAACTATTTTTTCTTGCACTGTATCAAAATTAGATTTTTCAATTATTTCACCACATTCATAGCAAAAGAAAGAAACCGTCAATAACTTCACCAGCTTTCATCGAATTAAATGCTATCTAATTATTTTCTCCATAACCTCTTTATATTTTGTAGTATCATTCATTTGTGTTAGGTAAGATTACTACTAAATCATAACAAATCCAGTTATAACTTTTTTGTCATATTCTGTCGAAGGTAAATAAAAAAAGACACCCTAGGATGCCTTCCGACTTGAACCACTTTAATTCTAATAATATGTATTGGACTCCCATCCAAATATTATTTTACCATGTTAAGTAATATCTGGGTACCGCCAGCATTTCGGAAAAAACCCACGCTAAGAGCATACAAGATTTTATACAGTTTTTCGAATAATCCAGTAATAAACGAGAAACCTAAAAACGCGTCATAGTAGGAATGTATAAAAAGATGAATAGCTTTATAGAAAATAAAAAAGGGAATTCCTTCTGAGAGTAAGGATTCCCCTTATTCATTGCTACTGATAAGATACGTTATGTTAATTAGATTTGGATATTGTATACATCGTCTTTTCTTCAATTAAGAGTGCAAATTCATACAATAAGAATTATTTTTTTAATTATAAAATAAGAAAAAGTGAACCTATATTACTACTGATAGAGCTATGTTATAATCAAAATAAGGGTTTTACCCTTATTCCCTTTTTATAGGAGAGTGTTTAACATGATTATCAAGTTCATTCGTTTACGTTAATTTTAAAACACAATTCGTTATGCCCAACTTTTTTTTCAAAATATGTGGGTTTATTTGATTGTGTCTTTTTTTATTAACTAAATACGAATGAAATGAGGAGTTAATCATGACTGAAAAGATTATTAAAATTAATGAAATTGATATATGTACAGAGAGCTTTGGCAATTCAGCAGATCCAGCAGTCTTACTGATTATGGGAGCCATGTGTTCAATGGTTTATTGGGATGAGGAGTTTTGTCAACAATTAGCTGATACGGGCCGATATGTTATTCGTTATGATAATAGAGATGTCGGACGGTCAACTACTTATAAACCGGGGAGTTCCCACTATACTGTGGTAGATATGGCTGATGATGCGATTGGAGTACTCGATGCATATCATATTGACGAAGCACATATTGTTGGAATGTCATTGGGTGGAATGATTGCTCAAATTGTAGCCTTAAGGAACCCTCAGAGAGTTCTAAGTATAACTTTGATTGCATCAGGTATTTTTGGTTCTGAAGACAACAACCGGAATTTACCTCCGATCGATGAGAAGATACTCGCTTACCATGCTAATGCGGCCAAACTAAATTGGTCAGATGAAGAATCTGTTGCAAATTACTTGGTTACAGGATCAGCTTTACTCTGTGGTTCAAATCATAAATTCGATGAGAAGAGGGTTTATAAGCAGGTAGAAAAAGAAATAAAACGAGCAAATAACCTACTCAGTATGTTTAATCACTCCCTTCTTAAAGGTGATGATTCTTATGAGGGGAAGTTAAAAGGAATCAATATACCTACTTTGGTTATCCATGGTACAGAGGATATAGTGCTTCCATACGAGCATGGTCTTGCTCTTGTTAATGAAATTCCCCATGCTTTGTTACTAACCCTAGAAGGATCGGGTCACGAGATTCACTGTGACGATTGGAATCATATAATCAACGCTATTTCGAATCATACTTCAGTCCTATAATCATTATAGGAACCGTATAAAACAAAAAAGATTTAGAAAAAGGGTTACAATCGAATTTGTAACCCTTTTTTTCTATTAAAAATCAGTTTTGGAACTGTTACTCAGTTAAAAAATATTAATGCTCAGTGATTGACATAATTATCGTTATGAGTAGTCTATGTATCTAGAAATTTGAAAAAACTCTTCAGTTTTTCTGAAGAGTTTTTTTCAAATTTGAATAATAATAAATGAACTGAATTAATAAAGTTATTACTGAAATTCCAGTTAAGGTTACAAAAAAAGTTAATCCCAAATCTAATAAATAGATTACTATTAGAGCGATAATTACAAAAGGAATTGAAAATAAAACATTATAAAAACGTTTTTTATAAAAAAGATGACCCTTTTTATTTATATAATTATCAACCATAAAAATCCCCCTTTTCCTTATTTTATCATTTATAAGAAGCGATTTGTTATGAAAATTAAATGTATATGGCATACATTCATGGTTAACATAACGTCCTATTATTGATAGCAATAAAAAAGCGGATCCCTTCTCTAAAAAGGCATCCATTTATTCGTTATGTGTTTTTATACTTGTTTTGTTTTCTTTTCTTTGCTCTTGTAAACTTCCAAAAAGCTAAAAGTAGTATGAGGAGCGGTATTCCCTGAATGAAGAGAAATCCTCCTAAAAAATAAAGTACATGACTAACTAGAGGAGGAGCTGTTGCCGAATCGCCCGCAACATAAGCTCCATAATTAGCCACTACACCTGCATAATCAGCTATCCCGTCTATAAGCCACTGGACTTATGAGTAGATTTATCCCTAAACAGACCATTATCAATGATAGGTTTTTAGCCTTAATTTTTGATGAACTAGACAAGAAAAATAAGAATATTGCAGTGCCGAATATAAGAAACAGCAATACATAATAAATTCCCATAATATCCCTCCATGATTTTGATTGTACCATCAGCAAAGACAACTTAGTACAAATTCTCATAAATAGAGTATTCATGTGAGGTTAACAAAACGTCTCATTATCGGTAGCAATGAAAAGGACTTTAAATTTAATTCGCAGGATCTCTTTCTTTTACAAGATCTTCGATGTTATTTGCTTCTTTAATTTCTTTTGACGATAACCAATTTTCATTTATTGTTCCTGTCTTATTGGTTAAATAGATGTTAAAGTTTTTATTATATAGTTCTTCTTTAAGGATTGTGGTTACTTTGATTAAATCCTCAATTAAAAGGGGATTGTTTTCAAATATATTATTGGTGGTATTAATAACTAAAGTCACTAAATATTTTCGACTATCCTCTTCATCTGAACTTGAATAAGTAATACTTTTAATTGCAAATCGATCGTTTTGTATTTCATGTAATCTTTCTTCTACTTTGGTGTGTGTTCTAATCCAGTTTTCCCAATATTTATTTATGGCATCTGACATCGTAGATTTCATTGTTCGTAACAGTTCTTCTTTTGTTATCATTTCTTGTACATTTTTAAAAGGTTCACCTAAAGATTGGCCAGTATGATCCTTAATTTCAAGTTCTGTTATCTTTTTATTATTCTCCTGAATGAGTTGAAATAGAGCATATAAACGATCTAATTCTACTGAATTCAATTGACTAAAGTCAATTGAATTACTCATTTGCAAAGTTAATAATAATTCATTAGTTGGTTTTCCTTCATCTGGATCTTTATTATCTAATATATATTGAAGAGGATTTTCCGTTTCAGATTCCACGTAGCCTAATTTTTTTATTTCTTCTAGAGTTGGTTTGAATTTCTTATATTCCTCAAATGTTTTTTTTCCGTATTGGTATTCATCACCTACTGGATTTGAATAGAGGAGACCTTGTACCTTTACTCGGAATTTTAGATATTTGTTATTTTTTTCTTGCACAGTATGGTAGGTATTACCACCATTATTTTCATTTATCGAGCCCCAATCTGTTACAACTACATCAATACCGTGTTTTTCTTTTATATATTCTTGTACCTCAGCTCCATTTTCTTGATTACAACCACTTAGACATAAGAAACATAATACTAGCAATATTACATGCTTCAAACTTTTCATATAAGCACTCCCTACGTAAGAATTAATCCTTGAATGTGCAGCACACTACAAAACCTTCTTTTCCTTAGTTGTATACTTTAACTTTTATATAGTTTGAATCTTAAATCATCTAAGTTCCTGAACTTTCCGACTATACTGCTTAAAGTATTACCGTCTTAAAATATATAACTCATTTGTTTTTAGGTCTTTCTCAATTCTATAAGTCTATGGTTCATTGGGCTCATATCTAAAACGTACATTCATACCATGGTATCTATTTTACTATAAAATCTGGTTCTATTATTAAAATGTTCCTTCTACTTCAATAGAGGAGGATTTATGGAAAGACATTATACAATCTCAAGTCATGCACCATACACCATATATAAGAAGAAACATATATATAAATATAATATAATAAATTTATATATATGAATAATTTCATTCTAAATCACTAATGATAATGTTATACTAAAATTAACCAAGAAGCATCCAACAAATTATGATTAATCACTACATTTTCTTTCATAATATGTCAACGTAAAAAAAGACACTTTCTATAGTGTCTTTTTTTACGTTTCTAGATGAATACATTGACTACAACTTATATTGGGGTACCGCCACATGCCTATCAACTTAAGCAATTTATAACGCCCCAAAAACAAAAAAATTGTGCATTTTTACCTAAATATGCCAATCTTCTCATTTTGGGGTATTTGCTTTTCTTAGCTTGATAGCAATGTAGTTCTACCTCTTATAAATGTTACAAAAATCTTTCAAATAGCTCTAACTTGCACAATGCTTCCCGTTAATATAATACGCTGATTCTGTGAAAACCGTAAAAACAACCTCTACTTCTGGAAGTCCAAAATCCATTACATATGTAGTAATGGCCTTGGCAAATCGATCACGAATTTCCTGTCCACGCTCGAACCATTTTACTTCAATAAGAGGAAACGCTTCTATTTCTTCTCCATTAAATACAAACGTAGAACTTGGTAGTTCCAACGTAAAATTATCCGTACCGCACTCACAAATCTCTGCGAGCTCTTCTACTAATGGCTTGCTTATGTGTTTTAATTGTTCAGTTGTAATTCCACGAAACACAACATGCGGCATGTGAATCCCTCCGTTAGATAGCTTTATATTTGTTCACATCATAGCACAATTTATTTTGCTGCACTAGAATCTATTGGTACATTTCAATGACATTCTTAAGAATGATCATATGTAATTGAAGCAATACATGTATTGTAACTATTTGAAAAATTTGAGAGCTCGGTAATTGGGTAAATAAAAAATGCCGTATCATTCTCCCTGTAAGGAGACATGTGGGTGCCACCTTATTTACGATGTTTTGAATGTATACTCTTATTGCTAATTTTAGGGAACGTGGTTAAAGTAAGATGGATTCGATAAAATCAAGGAAATGAAAGTAAACTAATGGCTAAAAGTTTACATTGAATTATTTTGTCTTTAACGCGAAAAATCAACATAATAATATATACAGAATTCACTAGTAAGATATACTCTTGTTAGAAATGCGACAAGAGTGGGAGTGAGGCTATATCATACCTTACATGATCTCTGGTGTACTTAATGAACATCCACGTGTCGCCATGGCTTACCGTGATAGCGCCGATTGTGACAAATTCGTAGATTTTTATGACAAGGTAACATCACCCGAAGTCGCTCTGGCTCCAGCATCGAAATAGGTTAGATTGCTAAAGGTACCTCTATTGTTTCTCGTAGACGAAGCATACACTTCTCAAACATGCCCTTGTTGCCAAAGAAGAAAGAAAGTGCGGACACGTAACTACGTTTGTGTGTGCGGCTACGAAGAACACTGGGACATTCACGATGCCCGCAACATTTTGGCAAAAGAACTGTACGGAAAGATGTGTCATATCCCGGAAGAAACGAAGAGAAAGTATTTGTGGATTGCGTAAGCAAAAAGTAGTAGACGGTGTGTTCCCACCCTTCTGCATGTGCAGAAGTTGCTTAGTCAAATGAAGAAAAGGATTCCCTGCATAGGTGCAGAGAGGAGATGGAAAATCCGCTTCTCATGGGACCTTGTCTTTGTTGATGCTAAGAAATCCCCACTTCAAGCGGAAGCGAGTAAGTGGGGGAGGTTCATAGTGAATTATTTTTGTACTTAAATCACTTAATCTCTAAAATCATTGCTAGATCGATTGCATAATTCGTCCGAGTTCTTTTTCTAAAGCAGCGGGCTCGTTTGCATAATTGTAAATCCCTAAAAACTTCTCTATAGCCTCTGGATGGGAACTGATTAGCTTGTTGACAGCATCCTGTTGTTCAGATATGCGTTCATTCTTCGAAATTTGGCATCCCATGTGAAACCGAACCATAAACTCATCTTCTATTGCTTTTTGATATTCTTCAGACATTTGATTTGATTGATCGGATTGTCCCTTATATTTTGATAGAATATTGGATAATATACGTGCTCCACATATAGCATCATGGATACCCTGCGCCATGCCAGGATCTTTAAAACAAACTGCATCTCCAACCAACGCCCATCCTTTTCCCATTCCTTTATACCAGTAATTATCATATCCGAGAATGCCTTTGACCGGTTCTACTAGTTCTGCATTTTTCAAGCGCGCCCCAATGGTTGTATTCGGAAAGTTATCTGTAAAGAAATTGCGTAGACAGCTTTCCGGATTTAATTTCAACTGTTCTATCAATTCCTTATTTTCTAATGAGAAAATGCCGACAATTACATATAAATCATCATTCGTCGGAAAGAGAATGGCTGTGTTATCTTTTATCTTGTATACTTCAAATTTAGGGACATTATCGTGGCGAAATCCAGAGAAATACCCGAAATAGATGCCGACTGTTGCCGGAATACTTATTTTGAGTTCACTTTTTACCAGCTTGCGAATAATAGAGGATCGGCCGTCTGCCCCGACTACCAGGCGAGCTAAAAATTCTTGTTTCTCGTTGTCGCCGTCTAAACCTTTCACGCCTATCACTGTTTCGTCATCACGGATGACATCCGTCACACGAAATCCTTCTAAAACAGTTACATTCATTTGGGATTTGGCTTGTTCAAGTAGAATATGATCGAGATAAGTTCTTCTAATACAATAACAACTTTCCTCTCCGTAAACCTCAGGGATGAGACCTTCTATCACGGTATCCTCAAATTGAAATTTAATATCCCGTACCGGCGGTGCTTTTGTTTCCAATAACTTGTCCAGGACACCGGTTTCTCGAAGAAGAGCGACAGTATTATTGAAAAAGGTATGGGTTGATAATGTGTCCCTTGGAAAATTCGCTCGGTCCACTAACAACACATGGAAACCTGCCTTAGCAAGATAAATTGCCAGGGTAGAGCCGGCACATCTAGCACCGGTAATGATGACATCATACGTCTTATTCATCGTATCACTCCATTTTCAAGTATAATTATTAACTTGCTTATCCATTAGCAGAGTTCTAAAGTTAATGCCCCTACGAGTTAAAGTAATGGGGAAAATTGATAAGAATGCACTACATACATAAAGTATGGAAGCTAAAACGAAATAAGTACAGAAAATTCCCACCTGCTATACAATTAAAAAGAATTTGTGGTAAAAATCGGAATGATAATTTAAGTATTAAATAAAGGTCCGTTTACTTGTCTCGTGAAGAGTTAATAGGGGTATCGCCAGCATTTCAGAAAAAACCCACGCTAAGCAAAAAATATAATAAGCTGTCCATATGGACAGCTTATTTACATAATGATCGAAAGCGGAAGTTAAAAGTTTTTAGTTTCTTGCTCAATTAAAGCTACCCATTAGTTTAAGTAGAACTCTTCACATACTTCTTTAAGGTATATTTTATATAGACACAGAATAAACATATACTTCTTTTCCCCATTTATTTATGGTTTTCACCACCTGCATACCAATTCGTTCAGCGACTTTAGTTGAAGGAATATTGTTTATATCGGGCAATGAGACCATCCTATTTAATTTTAATTGTTCAAATCCGTAATGCTTACACGCTAAAGCCGCCTCTGTTGCATATCCATTTCCCCAGAAACGACGTATAAACAAATAACCTATTTCCATCTCTATTACACCATCTACTTCTTGAGGTACAATTCCACATTGTCCAATAAATTCTCCAGTTACTTTATCCTCCACTATCCATAAACCTACCCCATACTGATCATAATTTTTTTGCGTCCATTCAATCCATTCTATTGTCTCATTTTCGTTTTTGGTTGAAGGATAGAACCTCATTGCTACTGGATCTGAAAAGATTTCCATCAAATTTTTAGTATCATCTTTAGTCATTTTTCTTAAAATTAACCTCTCCGTGCTTAATACTGTATTGTCCATCCTTTAATCCTCCTAGGATTATTTCTATGTGATATCTACATAATTAAACTTATATATTTTAGTAGGCCCTTATTCCTCTAATCTGCCATTTAGTTGAATAAGGAACAGTGTATATCCTATACATGTAAGGTTAACATAACGTCTCATTATCGGTAGCAATGAAAAAGGGGAATCCTTACTTTCAGAAGGAATCCCCTTTTTTATTTTCTATAACCCTATTCATCTTTTTATACATTCCTATCCTGGCATGGGTTTTAGGGTTCTCGTTCGTTACTGGATTATCCGAAAAATCGTATAAAATCTTGCATACTCTTAGCATGTTTTTTTCAGAAATGCTGGTGGCCCCCGTATTATGCATTGAGAAATACGGTACTTATTTAAACGTAAAAAGTCCTAGAGGGACTAGGACTTTTTGACAGAATGAAAATGATTCAAAAAAAGACTTGTATAACGTAATGTATTAATATTTTATAAATACATCGTAAAAGTGAACAAAATCTATATTCTATTTTTAGCTTGATGTAATTTGAGATTATTCCGATGATATTTTCTCTAATAAAATTGTGTGATAGACTGTATGTAACTGTATATTGTGAGGGCGGGAGGTTGCTATCCTTTCTCTGATTCTAGAGAGAAAGGAGGTGACCGAATGGATTCTTTATTTAATTTATTGTATGACGCTGCTAAGGTATTCCTTACAGTATTTGCAACAGCTTATGCGAATGAGCTAGTGAAGAAGATTAGCAGTAAACGAAATAAAAGAACCGCCCCAAATGCCGGCAAGCGAAAGGGCGGTTCTAAACGCAAAAAATAAGTTTAAGCAACCGACCACCTTGCGGTAGCAGTTACTTGAAGAGATGTTAGCGCATCTCTTCTTTTTATTATATACACAAGGTATTACTGTAATACTATTACAATAATTATATCAAACGTGCATAAAAAATCAATGAGCACGTAATGGATATAATGTACAAAAGAAAAGACACCCTTAGAGTACCTCCCTCTGATTTGAAACATCCTAATTTTAATAATATGTATTGGACTCCCATCCAAAAATTATTTTACTTGTTAAGTAATATCGATCATGGACAAAAAAGAAAAGACACCTTTTCAAGTGCCTTTACCATAAACCATTTTACTTCTAATAATTAAGCTTTGTTATACAGTTTGATAGTAAGTACAATAAAATTCATTTAACTTTAATACAGCAAATAGTATTTCTTCTGGATCATCTTTTTCAAGCATTTGTGTTATTGATAAATAATACATCCTAGTATTTAATTGTTTCAATTTCATAGTCATTCTTAAGCCTTTTAGTTCTTCTAACATTAAATGATACCTTTTAGCTTCGTCAGGATTACTAGGGATGTTTTGCTGAATAATATGCTCACAATCTAGAGTCAACTTTATAAATTCATAATCTTTTTCCATGCTGACCTCCTAGAAATATTTCATTGTAGCCAATTGTTATTTACGTTATTAATCCAATATTGAATTGCTCCACCTTTTCTATATTCTTGCACTGCATCTGTCCCATTAAGATATTGAGTTTGGGGGGCTGTTAATCCTTTAAGCATTTTAATACTCTTTGGCACTTGAATTTTATATACCGTATTAAGTGGATTTCCCCATGCTTCTAATACGGCTAATTCATTTCTTGTCTCTTCAATACTCCTATTCTTATCTCCCCACCAATATCCAAGACCATATTTAGATTCAACCTCACCAGCTTTACTTCTTCTATATAACATAATAGGCTCATCAATTTCTATAATTTCTATTCTTAAATCCTTAAAAGCTAAAACATCAGATTTAGTACCTTTAAAATCAAAATTTGAAAATCCAGATTCCCTAATGATTTCTCTTTTTAAAGTTGCTCTATCCATTATATTTAAACCAATATTATCTACTGTATCTAACAGTTCATTTAAATCTTTATTATTCCATTCTACCAATTGCTTTCTTTTTATATTAGAAATGATTTCTTCAACATTGTCTCCATCCTTAAAAATGCTAAAAACCGTACTATCTTGATTTGAAACTAAATTATTTACCTCAGCATAAGTATTATTACTAAAAGGATTAAATATCCCTAATAAGATAAAAAACAATACAACAAATGTATATTTCTTCATAACTGACTAAAATCTCCCCTACAGCTTATAATTTCTAACCATTTTATGACATGAATTTTCTAGATATAAACTTCCATATAGATTCTTCTCCTGTTACCACAGAAGCTGTACCTAACATTCCTGTATGTAATTCATTTAATTCCTTTGTATTAATTGTTGCTTCTAATTCATACATATAACTTTTAGATTCTTTATTAAAAATAGGATTTGCAGATACATATAGTATCTCTCCTGTTTGTTTATCCGTTTTCTTTAACTTAAACGAGTATTGTACCTTATCTCCTTTTTTAACTCCCTTAATTTCTTCAGCTGATAAAAAAACCTTAACCTTTTTTTCATCTTCTTTTGGAATAATTGAAACTATTTCTTGACCAGAATCAATTAGATCACCTGGCTGTATAATAGCAGGGAACTGTACAATTCCATCCTTATTTGCTCTTATAGTTGTTGTTTCACTTTGACTACGTAATCCATCTAGCTCTTGTTTCTTCACAAATATCTCTTGCTCTAAAGGTTGAATTCTTTGATTAACTAAAGTAATAGTATTTTCTTTATATTGCTTTAAAGAATCTTGCTTTTGTTCTTGTTTTCCTTTTTTAGTGCTATCAACCTTTTTTCTATTACTTTCTAAAGACTCTATTCGTTGTTGTATTCGTTTTTTAACACCATTCTTTTGAGATTCTAAAGAATCTACTTTATCATCTAACAATTGTTTTTGTTCTTCTAAAATATTCTCTTTTGTTATTTGTTTTTTTATAGATATTATTTCTCGTTCAATATTTTCTTTTTCAGCAATTAATCCTTGTAAAATCTCATCTTGTTCATTTGATATCTTACTTTCAGCTATAACCTTTATCTCATTCTCTTTTTCATTATCCAAAGATTGATAACCTTGCTCATATGCTTTATATTCTTCTATAATCTTCTTATCCACATCATCTGAAAAAGATATTTTATGAGATTGGATACTCTTTTTTAATTGTTCTAACATCTCTTTTTGTAATTCTAAATGCTTAACTATTTGATCCAATTGATTTTGCTTACCCATCAATTCCTGATTTTTTAATTGAATCAACATATCCCCCTTTTTTACTTCATCCCCTGATCTAACAAAAACAGTATCTATAGTACCTGTAACCTGAACACGAGATATACTTATATCTGATTTTCCCTGTATCGTTGCTGTTCCTTTACTGACAATATCTATCTTCCCAACAAATGCCCAAATTAAAAAACCTATAAAACTTAAAAATAAAAAACATATTAATACGGCAATAAAACGAGGAGGTTTTCGTTCTAATAATTCTACACTATCTGTTAATTGATCAAAGGAATAAATCTTACTCATATTGGCCACCTCTCATTTTATGAAATTGTGACTCTATATGCTCTACGTGAATTGTTTGATTCTTCCAAAGTCGATAATATTCTCCTTGATAAAATAATAATTCTTCATGAGAACCTTGCTCTATAATATTTCCTTTTTCCATTACAAAAATTTGATTTGCATGTTGAATTGTACTTAATCTATGGGCAATCATAATAACAGTTACTCCTTGCGAACCTAATTCTTTTAACATATCCGTAATGTTTTTTTCAGTTGTAGAATCCAAATTACTTGTTGCTTCATCTAAAATCAAAATATCTGGTTTTTTTAATAAAGCTCTCGCAATTGCTAAACGTTGTCTTTGTCCACCCGATAAATTCGAAGCATTTTCTTCTAGATAAGTTTCATAACGTAATGGCAATTCACCAACGAACTCATGGACACAAGCTTGTTTACATACTTCTATAATCTCTTCTAATGTAACTAATCGTTCTAATCCAAAGCATAAATTCTCATAAATAGACGCACTAAAGAAAAATGATTCCTGAGAAACATATGCAATTTGATTTCTTAATGCAATACGATTTATTTCTTTAATATGATAATCATCATAATATATGTCACCTTCTTGAGCCTCGTAATAATGCATTAATAATTTTGAAATTGTCGTTTTTCCAGAACCACTTTCCCCTACAAAAGCTACTTGACTACCAGGTTCAATAGAAAAACTTATATTATTTAAAACATTTTTACGTGTTCCATAGCGGAATGTAACGTTAGAAAATTCAAGTTTTCCAGATAACTTTTTAGGAGAAACTTTATTGTATTCTTTTTCACCCTTTTCAGCCTCTAAATCAAAAATTTCATTTAATCGTTCTCCAGCAACTAATGCAGATTGCATAGTAGGTTGAATTCCAATTAAATTTTCAATTGGATTTAAAAAATAGGCTAAAAGTGCATTATATGTAATTAATTCACCTATTGTCATATTACCTTTTAATACTTGCAAAGCACCAACCCATAGAATAACTGTACCTCCAATTAACTCAAGTCCCATCTTAATAGATCCCTGTAAATTAGATAACATTCCTCTTTTAAATACATTCTTTAATAAATTAACAAAACGACTTTCAGTTTGAAAAAACACTTCTTTTTCAGCATTATAAGACTTTACTGTTGAAATCCCATTTAAAGATTCAACTAAATAAGAAGTTAATTTTGCATTACTTTCCATCTCTTCTCGATTAATAGATTGATAAGGTTTATGAAAAGCAAAAATAATACTTATATAAAAAGGTATTAATAATAAAGTAACACTAAATAAAATTGGGCTATGTATATATAACAGAATCGCTCCCACGGTAACCATTACTGTATCAATCATTAATGTAACGGTTACTGTGGATAAAGCATCTCTTATTTTACTAGCATCCATAAATCTGGAAATTATTTCTCCTACTTTTCTTGTTTCGAAAAAATTCAATGGTAAACCTATAACATGGCGATAATATCCAAGTATTAGTTGAATATCTATCCTCCTACTCAAATATAAAATTATATGTGTACGAAAGTAAGAAAGAAGAACTTTAAAAATATACAATATAATAATCCCTATTGATACGATATGAAGTGTTTGTAATAACTGATTAGTCACAATATCATCAATTAAAAACTTAAAATAAAACGCTCCTAATAAACCAAATAAATTAAAAAAGATAGAAGTGAAAAATAAAGGCACAAGCAAACTCTTTTGTTCCTTCAATAAAAATAAAAAGCGGGAAAGTGTATTCTGAGATTCATTTCCTTTTTGAAAGTTTTTACTAGGACTCATTAATACCAAAATGCCAGTCCATATTTGACAAAATTCATCTAACATATAAGTTATTAAACCTTTTTCCGGATCCGCAATATAAATTTTATTTTTTTTAATTTTATGAATCACTACATAATGTAATAAACCGCCATTTACTACTATATGAGCAATGGCAGGCAATTGAATTTCTTCTAAAGCATTTTTATTCGTTGCCTTTACACCTTTTACTTCAAAACCCAATCTCTCTCCAGCTTCTATTAATCCTTTTATGTTTGTACCTTGTAAATCTGTACCAGCTATTTCTCTAATTTTTGAAATAGGCATAGTTAATCCATAGTAACGTGAAATCATTGCAAGACAAGCTGGCCCACAATCTTTTAAATCATTTTGTTTTATACATGTGAATTTTCTAGATATCATATATTACCTCTTATATATTTTTATTTTAATAAAAAAATTATATTATTATATCTAAATATACTTTTCTGATTTTATGAGTTATATAATTATTTATATTGCTAAATAAATGTTAATCAGATAAGTACGCTTGAATATATTAATTTTTTCTATATAATTATAGGTATCCATTAAAAACAGTTAATACATTTTATTTTCCAATTATTACCTCTTAAATAATTTTAAGGAGGAATAAAGATGAACTCATACACAAATAAACAAAAAACAGTATCACTCATAATAGCTACACTTATCTTTTTCGCTTTTGTGTTAATTGGTATATACAATTTTACAAAAACGAATCTCTTTTATGTGAATTTAGGAGGTTTAGTCCTCAGCAGTTTCATGTTACTTATAGCAGCTACAACACTAATGAAACAAATTAAAAACTAAATGTATAACAAAAAAAGATAAAATAGGTTTAAGGCCTATTTTATCTTTTTTTACTATATATTTTGTCTTAATTTTTATAAAAACACCAAAGATTTAATTATCTATACAGTATTAAAT